>CAMEHJ010000276.1 GCA_945917385.1 uncultured bacterium | reverse complement strand
ATATCATGCTCTACCTTATCTCCGTCGGCATCGAGCCGTCCCTCGCATTCAAGACGATGGAGGCCGTGCGTAAGGGCAAGGTCAAGAAGAGCGGGGAGTTTCCCGGCGACGCCGAACAGCAGATGCGCGACAGGGGCGTGCCCGACTGGTACATCGAGTCCTGCCGCAAGATCGCCTACCTCTTCCCGAAGGCTCACGCCGTGGCTTATGTCATGATGGCTTTCCGCATCGCGTGGTTCAAGGTCCACCTGCCGCTCGCGTTCTACAGCGCGTATTTCTACCGCCGCAGCCAGAAAGGCGGCTTCGACGCCGGGATGATGACCGGCGGTGCGGACGCCGTGCGCCGCAAGATAAACGAAATGCGCCGCCGCCCGAATCTCACCGCGAACGAGGAGGATCTGCTTGTCACGATGGACGCAGTCTATGAGTTCAATATGCGCGGCTTTGAGTTTGCGCCGATCGACCTCTATAAGTCCGACGCGACAAAGTTCCTCATCACCGAGGACGGCAAGCTCCGCCCGCCGTTCGTGTCGATCTCCGGCCTCGGCGAGACCGCCGCGCTCGACCTTGCCCGCTGCAAGGAGCGCGAGGCGCGCTTCATCTCCATTGAGGAGCTTGGCCGCGCCTGCCCCAAGGTCAGCCAGAGCCATCTTGAACAGCTCAAGGCGCTCGGCGCTCTCGGCGATATGCCCGAGACCAGCCAGATAAATCTTTTCGATTTCTGATTCATCCGCGCAGAACATACGTTAACATCGTTGGGAGCAGTCACCCCATCCGGGCAGCTGCCCCCAACATTTATTTTATGTTCATGCGTTTTATGTGTCCGGCAAGCTTGCTTAAAAATTTTAAATCTTTCAACAATCGTTGATTTTAGTGGCAATAACGAGCGCGAAAAGTTTGTTAATTTTGTATAAAACTAAACAAATTCTCTGCTGTGCCACTTGATTTTTGGTCCTCTTATGGATATACTAAGGAGCTGTAGCAGGGAGTATTTTTCCTGGCTGCAAGCTTATATCCCGGCAGCCTGTTTTGCCGGGCTTTGTTGTCGCAGAACGCAAGAAAATGAAGGTGATAAAAACATGGGAAAGAAAGAAAAGACGCGCTTCCTTATTGTTTGGCTGATCATCACTCTTGTTTTCCTCGTCGGTTCGTTCGTCGTGCCGTCGCCAGAAAAGAGCGAAACAGTCAAGGTAATGATGCGCGACGCCGTTCTCCATGAGGAGAACAGATGCAGCTTCTTCGGGCTGATGAGCGTCTCCCCGGCGATGATCTCCGCGATGGTCGTTTCGGGATGCCTCCTGCTCGCGGCGCTGCTGATCCGCATTTTTGCCATCCCCCGCTTCAAGATGGTTCCCGGCAAGTTCCAGTCTGCGATAGAACTGCTGGTGTCGACCTTTGACAATCTCGCGAAGACCAACAGTCCCCGCCGCAACAGCTTCCTCGGCGTGTACGCTTTCGGCGCCGGCGTGTATATCTTCGTCGGCACGATATTTGAGCTGTTCGGCTTTCAGGCCCTCACTACCGCGGGGCACTCCATATCCCTGCCGGCTCCCCTGTCCGATGTCAACGCGGCGATCTCGCTGGGCGTCCTGTCCTATTTCGTGATCTTCGCCGGCGGCATTCTCGGCAACGGCGTCAAGGGCATCGGCCTTGGCCTCAAGAAGTTCTCGCTGCCGCTGTCGCTGAGCTTCCGTCTCTTCGGCGCGCTGCTGAGCGGCCTTCTCGTGACGGAGCTTGTGTATTATTACAGCTCCATGAGCTATGTCCTGCCGGTCGTGGTCGGCGTGCTGTTCACGCTGCTGCACGCACTCATCCAGGCATACGTACTTACTCTGCTTACCACAATGTTCTACGGCGAGCTGAACGCTCCGCTGCCCAAAAAGGAAAAAACCGCAAAAGCCTGAGAAACCTGAGAAATATTTAGGAGGAAATCTGAAATGACCATCACCAAGAAAAGAAACGCCGCAATGTTCCTTGCAGCTCTTATGATCGCACTGCTGTGCATGATCCTTGTCGCTCCTGTCAGCGCATACGCCGATAATGACGCCGCCGCTGCCGATACCGCAGCCGCCGCTGATACCGCCGCTGCCGACGCTCAGATCGTTGTCGGTAAGTCCAACGGCGCAGGCCTTGCGATAGGCATTGCAGCCGGTGCCGGTGCAATAGGCATGGGTCTTGCGGTCGCAAAGTCCGCAGAAGGCATTTCCCGCCAGCCCGAAGCCGAAGGCAAGATCCGTACCACTCTGATGCTCGGCCTTGTCTTTATCGAGACCGCTATCATCTACGCCCTGCTGGCAGTTATCCTTATCATCTTTGTGCTTTAATAAACGGAGGACATTATGAATATCCCTCTGAACATAGATTGGCAGCAGATCCTGCTCCACTTTTTCAATTTCTCCATCCTTGTCGGCGGCCTGTATCTGCTCCTGTTCAAGCCCGTGAAGGACTTCATGGCCAAGCGTGAGCAGCACTATCAGGCTATTGACGATGACGCCGCAGCCAA
>CAMEHJ010000275.1 GCA_945917385.1 uncultured bacterium | reverse complement strand
CTTCGTTTATCAGGTGCTGCGCTACGGCTTTTCCGTGACCACGTTTCTGTGGATGCTGCCGTACGTCGTGTGCGGCATAATCGTCGGCGCTTATGCGAAAAAGCGCGGCTTTGAACTGGATTTGAAGAGGACTGTGTTTATTGTCGTTTTAGCTGAGCTTGTGGTCACGACGCTCAACACCGGCGTGATGTACATTGACAGCAAGATTTACGGCTACTATTCGGCAGCGTATATCTTCGGCTCGCTCGTTTTGAGGTATATCATCTGCGTGGGCAAGGCCGTCGTCACCGGCGCGGTTATGCCGCCGCTGATAAGCACGCTGAAAAAGAGAGCGCTGAACGGAAAAGAGGCGCGGTAATGACTGCCGAAGGAGCGATAAGCTATATAGAGAGCGGGCTATGGAGCGCGAGCCGCCCCGGACTATCGCGCACGCGGGAACTGCTCGACAGGCTGGGCGCGCCGCAGAAGAAGCTGCGCTTTGTCCACGTCGCGGGGACAAACGGAAAAGGCTCGGCCTGTGCGATGCTCGCGTCCGTTCTGCGCGAGGCGGGCTACCGCACGGGACTGTACACCTCACCGTATATTCTCTCGTTCAACGAGCGGATGCAGGTGGACGGAAAGAGCATTTCCGACAGCGAGCTTATAAGGCTGACAGAGCTTATCCGCCCGCTGGCTGACGCCATGGACGACCATCCGAGCCAGTTTGAAATAGTGACGGCGATGGCGATGCAGTTTTTCCTCGACGAGGGATGTGACATTGTTGTGCTGGAGACGGGGCTTGGCGGGACGCTTGACAGTACGAACGTCATTGACGCACCGGAGCTGGCGGTAATAACCAATATCGGACTTGAGCATACGGAGTATCTCGGAGACACGCTCGCGCAGATCGCCTCGGCAAAGGCCGGAATTATCAAAAAAGGCTGTACGGCAGTGTGCTACCGGGGTGTGCCGGAGGTGGAAAAGGTATTTGAGGATACCTGCCGGGCGCGCGGTGTAAAGCTCATAAAGGCCGATTTCGATAGCATCCGGCCGACATCGCAGAGCCTTGAGGGGCAGTGCTTCTCGTGGCGGGAGTATGAGGAATTATCACTCCCGCTTTTGGGAGAGCATCAGCTCAGAAACGCTGCGGTCGTGCTGGAATGTGTCGGGGCGCTGCGCGAAAAGGGCTGGGATATCGGAAGCGACAGCGTCCGAAGAGGGCTTGCGCGGACGGTATGGCCGGCAAGACTTGAGGTTTTGAGCAAGGAGCCGTTATTCATCGTGGACGGGGCGCACAATCCCCAGTGCGCACAGGCGCTTGAGAAGGCGCTTTCCGGGCTTCTGAGCGGAAAAAAGCCTGATTTTATCATCGGCGTCTTGGCGGACAAGGACTATGAAAAAATGCTCGGGACGTTGAAAGAGCATATGGGCAGGGCACTCTGTGTGACGCCCGCAAGCGAGCGCGCCCTGCCGGGTGAAAGCCTTGCGGAGATTATCCGCGGCATGGGCATTGATGCCGCAGCGTGCGACAGCATCGAAGCCGCCGTTGAGACGGTGCTCAAAGAGGGCAGGGACTGCGTCGCCTGCGGCTCGCTCTACATGGCGGGGATCGTGCGTCAGGCTTTCTTTACGGCAAAGCGACGGGAGATCAGAAAGTCCCGCATTGCCGCGAGAAACGCGCTGCCGGAAAGTGAGCGGGAGGCGAAAAGCCTTGAGATATCCCGCCGCATCGAGCAGTGCGATATGTATAAATCGGCCCGCACCGTGATGCTGTACAGGGCAATGCCGGGGGAGGTCGAGCTCAGGCTTAACGGCAGGGATAAGCGCTTTGTCTACCCAAGGTGTACGGGCGAGGGACAAATGAAGGTGTATGCCCCCAAAAGCGCTGACGATTGGGAGCGCGGCGCCTACGGCATCACCGAGCCGAAGGCGATCGAAGAAAATCTCGTTGATCCGCGCGATATCGACCTCGTTATCTGCCCGTGTACGGGTTTTGACGAAAAGGGATGGCGGCTCGGAATGGGGAAGGGCTACTATGACAGATTTCTGCCCCAATGCGAAAACGCGCATATCATTGCCGCCGCGTTTGACCTTCAGCGCGCAGACAGCGTTTACCCCGTAGACTGGGATATCAGAATGGAAGCGGTATTTACAGAAGAGCGGCAATACACGGCAGAGTAAATAAAAATAACAGCACTCAAGGGAGAGGCTACGTAAGGAAGTAGCTTCTCCCTTCGGCTTTGTAATCAGCCGGATTGATTGAAATTGTAGGAAAATCAATATTTTGGAGGATTACATAATGGAAAACAGAATTTATAACGAGCAGAACGGATTACGGTACGAATTACAGGGCGATTATTATATTCCTTGTCTTACACTTCCCGCCGATGAACAAGTTGAAATCGGTGTATGGGGACAACGACATTTGAGATATATCAAGCAACACCACAAGGTGAGATACACTAATCTGCTGACAAGCGGTAAGTTGAACAGCTATCTCGCTGATATTGACAAACAAGCTGAGGAT
>CAMEHJ010000274.1 GCA_945917385.1 uncultured bacterium | reverse complement strand
GTGGTCCGAAACGCTATAAAAAGAGTTAACAAAATAGGAGTGGGTCGGCATCCGAAGCTTTTTACGTTTTTTGAATAAGTCTCCGTAGTTACGTCACAATCGTTGACCGTTTCACTCCGTGTGTGGTATAATGACAGACACCAAAATAAGGAGGACAAACTGTTATGCGTAAACTCACAGCACTTCTGCTGGCAATGCTTATGTGCTTTGGTCTGTTGGGCTGCGGCACAAAGGCTCCCGCCGAGACTTCTCCCGCTCCCGCCGAGACTGCCCCCGCGCCCGCCGAGACCGCGGCGGCTTCACCCAAGGAGGATGTTGTCATCCTCTACACAAACGATGTACACACCTATATCGACAATCCTCTGAGCTATGACGTCATCGCCGGCATCAGGGACGAGCTGCAAAAAACCTACGGCGCGGGCAATGTTCTGCTTGCGGACGCAGGCGACCATGTTCAGGGCACCGCTTACGGCTCCATGGACAAGGGCGATACCATTATCGAGCTGATGAACGCAGCCGGTTATGACGTTGCAACGCTCGGCAACCACGAATTTGACTACGGCATGGAAAAGGCGCTTGCCAACGTGGAAGCCGCCGCTTTCCCCTACGTCTCCTGCAACTTCTATCATGAAAAAGACGGCGTCGCGGGTGAGCGCGTTCTGGAGAGCGCGCAAATCTTCGAGACTTCCGGCGGCCTTAGGGTCGCGTTTGTCGGCATTACCACTCCCGAATCCTTTACCAAGTCCACCCCCGCATACTTCCAGGATGAAAACGGCAGCTACATCTACGGTATCTCCGGCGGAGAGGACGGCTCGGCACTGGCAGCCGACGTGCAGGCAGCCGTTGACGCCGTGAAGGAAAACGCCGACGTAGTTATCGCTCTGGGTCATCTGGGTGACGACCCCGCTTCCGAGCCGTGGACCAGTGAGCGCGTTATCGCCGCCGTTTCCGGGCTGAACGCCTTCATCGACGGTCACTCCCACTCCACCGTCGTCGGTAAGGAAGTGTCCGATAAGGACGGCAATACCGTTATCTTGACGCAGACCGGCGAATACTTTGACGCCATCGGCATGATGGTAATTGACGGCGAGACCGGCGCGATCACCACCGACCTCATCGGCTATAACGAGATCACCGAGCCTGTTCTGGACGAGAAGGGTGAGGTCAAGAAGGACGACAAGGGCAACGACGTGACCGAGGTCGTCGGCTATGAGCTTGTCTCTGAGCTTTACACCGGTGATGCCTGGCCCGTTGACGAAAACGTCGCCAATGTCAAGAACGAATGGATGGCGGATGTGGACGGAAAGCTCGGCGCAAAGATAGGCGAAACAGCGCTGACGCTGGATAACTACGACGCAGACGGAAAGCGTCTGGTTCGTTCTCAGGAGACCAACACCGGCGACTTCTGCGCCGACGCGCTGTACTACCTGTTCGACAACATGGGTCTTGACGTTGACGTTGCCGTCATGAACGGCGGCGGCGTTCGCAACAAGGCCGTCACCGGCGAGCTGACCTACAAGACCGCCAAGAGCATCCACACCTTTGGAAACGTTGCGTGCCTCCAGACCATCACCGGCCAGCAGCTTCTGGACGCGCTTGAATGGGGCGCACGGAGCGCAGGCACAGGCGAAGAGTGCGGCGGCTTTTTGCAGGTTGCGGGCATCACCTATAAGATCGACGCCGAGTGGCCCGAATCCACACAGAAGGACGACAAGGGTGTCTGGATAGGCGCGCCCACCGGCGGCTACCGCGTACATGACGTTGAGGTCTACAACAAGGAGACTGATGCCTACGAGCCTCTGGATCTGACCGCGAGCTACAACCTTGCAGGCTATAACTACACCCTCCGCGATCTGGGTGACGGCTTCAATATGTTCTCCGGCGCTGTCAACGTGCTGGACTATGTGATGGAGGACTATATGGTTCTCGCAAACTACATCTCAGGCTTTGAGGGCGGAGTCATTGACGCTGAAAACTCCCCGCTCGCCGGTATGTACCCCGGTATGCTGATTGACTACGGCACCGTTGACGGAAGCGGACGCATTGTAGTTGAGGGTTCGGCTCAGTGACAACGTAAAACAACGAATTTTATAAAATGAAGAAAGAAGGCGCCCGGCATTTGGGTGCCTTCTTTCTGTAACTCTCCCCCGTAAACAACAAGCGCGAAGTCCTGCGCTTTGAGCTTGAGCGGCTGTCACCGCCGGAGCGCCGATGCCTCATGGGGTTGATGGTTTCGCAAATATTCAGATGGAAAACGGAGCAAATCCCGTGCTCCCCCGACACGAGCCAACAATGCCTCGTATTTCATTTGCCCCGCCGCGACAGCACAAATTCCGTTGACTTTCGGAAATGTCAGCATCATATACATGCCGATAAATCAAGGCTTTTTCGGCATAACCAATTCATTTATTCGGAAAATCACCAGAATTTTTTCTTTTTCATCACCCAGAGACAGATAAGGACCACAAGAACGCTGATGCCGATGACGGCTGGGTATCCGTATTTCCAAGTCAGCTCCGGC
>CAMEHJ010000273.1 GCA_945917385.1 uncultured bacterium | reverse complement strand
AACTTTTCCTGCCGTTACGGTGAGATAGATCTGATTGCAAAAAAGGGCGGGTATGTCGCGTTCATTGAGGTTAAGCTCAGAAAAAACGCGGAGCACGGCGCGGCGATGGAGTTTGTAACGCAGGCAAAACAGCGCCGTATTCTTACCACGGCGCAGATGTGGCTGATGAAAAACGAATGTGAGCTTCAGCCGCGCTTTGATGTTATAGAGATATACGCGCCTCGCGGCGAGATGACAGCAAGACCCGACATTTCGCACATTGAGAATGCCTTCGGTATGTAGCTCCGCCGTAAATAGGCGGAGTTTAGCAGAACTCCCGTTGAACCTACTCAGCAGGTGCCGCGGGGGCAGAAGGTGGAGCAGTAGGTTTCGCCCTTGGTGCTTGCCTTCTCGTTCTGCACGCTGATTTTTTCGGCGGAGCATTTGCGGTCTACGGTGTTGTACTTGCAGCCGCTGACGCTGCAGCCGACACTGGTGGTCTTATCACAGGTTTTATTGTTGTTCATTCTCAATACCTCCATTTATCGGATACGATTTTATTATCTGAAGAAAGAGACAGAAATATTCATCTATGAATTTATTTAATTTTGATTCCGTGCAGAGCATACTTCTGCTCGCCCTGCTGCTCTATGCGGGCGAGCTGTGCTCGCGCAGGATGAAGGGGATGCTCCCGGCGGTACTTGTTTCGGGAGTGATCATGGTCGCGCTTGCCTGGACGGGCGTTGTGCCGAAAAACATTGTGGAGCTTTCGGGCTTTTCGCCCATTATGTCCTTCTGCATCATGATGATCATTCTGGATATGGGGGCGTCAACGAATTTCAAGGAGCTGTGGGCGAACAGAAACGTAGTCGCGCTCGCGGCGCTGTCGCTCGTGTTTCAGATAATCGTACTGCTCGCCGTCGTCGGCGCGGCGTTCGGCAGAAATACCGCGATAGCGGGACTGCCGGGCGGAACCTCGGTCGCGTTTATCGTGCAGGAGCGGGCGAGAGCGCTTGGCTATGACGAGCTTATTACGCTGTCGGTGATGCTGATTGCGATTCAGAACATGATAGGCGCGCCGATTGTCGCCGTTATCGTTCGGCGTGAGATCAGACGGCTGCACGAAAATGCGCCGGACGCGGCGGTGATCGCGCTTCGGGACGAGGAGAGAAAAGAGGAGAAAAAGACTTCGTCGTATCTCGCGTTTTTCCGCCTTGCGGCGGGGGCGTGGATTGCGAGCAGGCTTGAGATGCTGACGGGCTTTTCGCGCTTCGCGTTCAGCCTTCTTATAGGAATACTGCTCTCGGAGCTGGGCTTTCTCAAGAAAACCGACCTTACAAACACGCAGAGCCGGGGATTGATGTTCTTTGTCTTGATGAGCATGGTGCTCGCGGGCTTCTGCGCGTCGGAGCCGGAAATGTTCCGCCGGATGGCGCTGCCGCTGATTCTCGTGCTTTTGTGCGACGTTGCGGCGATATGCCTTTTCTGCACGTTGTTTGCACGGCGTTTCGGCTTTACGAGAGGAATGGCGATCGCCGTCGGGATGGAGGTCATGGTCGGCTTCCCGCTTAACATGATGCTGACGCAGGATATAATAGACCTTGCGACCGACGATGAGAGCGAGAAGGCGCGGCTCATGGCGGGGGTCGGCACAAAGCTTGTCATCGCGGGCTTTACGAGCCTGACTACGCTCAGCGTCATTTTTGCAAGTATTCTCGTGATGTTTATGAAATAAACCAAAACTTTTTCGATAGGGAGATAATTACGGCTTATGGCGCTGTATGCTGTCGGAGACTTGCATCTCTCCTTTTTCCGGGACAAGCCGATGGACATTTTCGGCGCAAACTGGGAGAACCATGCAGAGAAAATTAAAAAGGGCTTTGAGTGCGTCTCCGAAAACGACACCACGGTCATCTGCGGCGATATAAGCTGGGGGATGAACATGGAGGAGGCGAAGGAGGACTTTCGCTTTATCGACGCACTGCCTGGCAGAAAGATAATCCTCAAGGGCAACCACGACTACTGGTGGAGCACAGCCTCAAAAGCACACAGATTTTTCGAGGAAAACGGCATCAAAAGCATAGACATTCTGCACAACAACTTTTTTGAGTACGGGGAGTACGCGCTGTGCGGGACAAGAGGCTGGTTCTACGAGGAGGAAAAGGGAGTGGAGCACGACAGGAAAATCATGCGCCGCGAGCTTATGCGCCTTGAAGCCTCGCTCGAAGCGGCGGGGGAGCGGAAGAAGCTTGTTTTCCTGCATTATCCGCCGATTTTCCTGAAATACAGGTGCGACGAGATACTCGAACTGCTTAAAAAATACGAGGTTCGTCTGTGCTGCTACGGGCATATCCACGGCAAAGGCTGCGCCGCTTCGTTCAACGGCTGGAGGGACGGAACGGAGTTTCGCCTCGTCTCTGCCGACCACCTTGACTTTATGCCGATAAAACTTCCGTATTAATTGATAAATTCATAATTTATCGTTGATTTTAAGGAAATGTTCTGTTATTATAACAAAGTGCGTGCAAACACATAATTAGGAG
>CAMEHJ010000272.1 GCA_945917385.1 uncultured bacterium | reverse complement strand
TGTGGTAGACATTTGTTTTCTCCTTTCTTATTTTATATTCGCAGTTCAGGGCTTTTCTATCGGCTGGCCCCATCTGGTCTCCAGCTCATATACCTGCTCGCGCGTGAGTCCTGCCTGGGTCAGTATCTCGTAGTTGTCCGCGCCGAGCACGGGGGCGGGGCCGATGGTTTCGGGGGTCGCGGAGTAGGAGATGAACGCGCCGCGGCCGCGCCATGTACCCTCGCGGTCTGCGGGCAGCGGGAGGTCGTCTATGCCCTTGCGGTAGAGCATCTGGGGATCCTCGATGACTTCTCGGCAGGAGAGTATCTTGCCGCAGACGATACCGGCCTTGTCCATAACGGCCTTTGCCTCATCGACCGTTTCAAACTTCGCCATCCACGCCTCGATGATGTCCGCCAGCTCTCTGTAATGGTTCGCGCGGGTCTGGCCGCCGACAAACCTCGGGTCGTTCACAAGCTCGGGCTGTTCGAGCACCTGTGTGCAGAGCTTTGCAAAATGGCGGTCGGGATGCGCGGCAATGACAAGGTATTCGTTCTTCGGTCCCTTAAACACGCCGTAGGGGGCGGAGCCGGCGGAGTGGTTGCCCTGTCTGTGCGGATCCTTGCCGTTGGTCGCCTGCTCAAGGAAGGGGTTCATGGAGGCGAGACACTGCTGCATGGAAACGTCAATCATCTGCCCCTCGCCCGTTCTGAACTTGTGGAACAGCGCAGCCATGCAGGCGCCGAACGCGTCCTTGCCGCTTATAAAGTCGGAGATGATAACGCCGGACTTGATGGGAGGACCGCTGCGCTCACCGGTCATATCCATGATGCCGCTGCTGGCCTGCGCAAGGATATCAAAGCCGGGATCCTTTGCCTTCGGACCGGTCTGGCCGAAAGCGGAGATGGAGCAGTAGATTATATCGGGCTTTACTGCCTTGAACGCCTCATAGTCAAGCCCCATTTTCTTCATTGAGCCGGGCTTCATCGTCTCAAGGACGATATCGCAGGTCTTTCCAAGTTCGATCATGGCGGCCGCGCCGTCTGGGTCCTTGAGGTCTACGGTGATACTCTTTTTGCCGCGGTTGTTCCACATGAACTGCGTGCTGTACCCCTGCACGGCGTTAGGCAGACGGCGGGTGTCGTCGCCCTCTACGGGAAGCTCCACTTTGATGACCTCTGCGCCGAGATCCGCCATCATCGCGCAGCAGGTGGGTCCTGCGGTGTGGGTGGAAAAGTCGAGAACGCGGATTCCTTCCAATGCTTTCATGGTATTTGTGTCCCTCCAGTATGTCTTGAGCTGATTACTTGCCCTTGAATTCGGGCTTGCGTTTGTCAAAAAATGCGTATACCGCTTCGCGGAAATCATCGGTCTGCTCGCACTCGCCCTGAAGCTCGACCTCGCTGTAGGTCCCGCTGGACCAGTCGGAATACATGCAGCGGTTTATGAGCGTCTTGATGTTTCCGTAGGCGATCGTGGGGCCGTGCGAATACTTGTCAATGTACTTTGCCAGGCGCTCTTCAAGCTGTTCGGGCGGTACCGCCTCGGTGAAGAGCCCCCAGTCCGCCGCCTGCTGTCCGCTGAAGCGCTTGCCGGACATGAACAGCTCCGTCGCACGCACATGGCCGATCGCCTTGGTAACGAGCCATGTCGCGCCGCTGTCCGGCACATAGCCCAGATTGACAAAGGCGAGCGTACACTTCGTGTCCGCCGCGGCGATCTGGAAATCGCAGCTCAGTGCAAGACTCATTCCGGCGCCCGCGATGGCGCCTTCGATGCAGGCAATGACCGGCTTCTTGACATTGCGCAGCCGGAGGTTCATCTCGCTGCCCAGACGGCAGTTATAGCGGGTCCCCCTTTCGCCCCTTTCAAGGCGGTCGCGCATCGCGTTCAGGTCGCCGCCGGCGCTGAAGCATCCGCCCGCGCCGCGTATGACCACGCACCTGATGTCATCGTCAAAGTCGCAGATATCAAAAAGGCGGATAAGCTCCTTTTTTGCGGGATTGGGCACGGGATTCTTTTTCTGAGGATTATTCAGCGTGATATAGGCAACATGGTCCTTTACTTCAAACCGGATGAACTCATAAGACATTTTGTATCTCCTTCCGTTTGTTTTCTCGTTTTAACCGCGCAGTTCGCTGCGCATAATGGTTAAATTTGTATCAATTATAATTCTAAAAACCGAGTCTTGTAAAATACCAAAAAAAATTTAACGGCCATTGATATTTGCCTATATCATGTTTTGAAAAACGCATTACTGCAGGCCGGTTGGCGTGATAAAAAACTTGCACAAAACCGTCAAATATGTTAGTCTGTTGACAAAACTGCCTGAAACATGTGATTTCTTTCAGAAACAAGGTGGAGAAATTATGAATTTTAAGAAATTAAAGTATTTCATTACCGTTGCCGACGAACAGAACATTACAAAAGCCGCGAAGAAGCTTTATATTGCCCAGCCCTCACTCAGCCAGTGTATCCGTTCCATCGAGGGAGAGATGGGAATTGAGCTGTTTACCCGCGGCAAGTCGGCGGTGACGATGACCCCT
>CAMEHJ010000271.1 GCA_945917385.1 uncultured bacterium | reverse complement strand
TGTAAGGCCCACGGGTACGATGGACACGCTGTGTACGGCGGGGTACATCTTTTCGAGGTCGCGCATTGAGCGCAACAGCTCGTCTCCGTCGTTGAGCCCCGGGCAGCAGACGATCTGGCAGTTCATAACTATGCCCGCGGCGGCGAAGCGGCGCATTATATCAATGGTCTCGCCGGCGCGCTTGTTGCGCAGCATCATGCAGCGCAGCTCGGGATTCGTCGTATGCACCGAAACGTTTATTGGGCTTATATGCAAGGCGATGATACGCTCCACCTCACGCGGGGAGAGGTTCGTCAGCGTAATATAGTTGCCGAGCAGAAAGCTCAGGCGCGCGTCATCGTCCTTGAAATACATGGTCTTGCGCATACCGCGCGGCAGCTGGTCGATGAAGCAGAACACGCAGGCATTGGCGCATGAGCGCGGCTTGTCCATCAGGTAGCTCTCAAAGTCGAGCCCCAGATCGCCGCCCTCGTCCTTGTGCACGCCGAGCTCGTACTCGCTGCCGTCCGGACGTCTGATTCGGACGGAAAGCTCCCTGTCGTAGGCAAAGAACTTATAGTCGAGCACGTCGAGGATCTCATTGCCGTTGATGGCGATTATAGTGTCTCCGGGTTCCACCTTTCCATGCAGGGGACTGGTCGGGTCGACGGATTTTATATAGTTGTCTTCCATTCTCTCTTCCCTCCCGCCCGGCACATGGATATAAGCTCTGCTTCAGCCTGAAGCGCTGGCTCCGCGCTCCGCGGCCGCGCATGAGTCTCTCCGCCGGGAAATCCGGAATGACTTTCCCGGAGATTATAAAGTTTGAGGAGGAGCAGGCTGACGCCTCTCCTCCTCAAGCTTCTTTACTTGCTCTCCTCAACAGCGATGACTGTACGGCCATTGTACTGACCGCAGGCCTTGCAAGCACGATGAGGCATGCAGAAAGCGCCGCAATTGGGGCACTTTATCACATTTGGAGCGCTGAGCTTCCATACGGAAGAACGTCTCTTATCACGTCTCTGTCTTGATACTTTTCCTTTTGGGACTGCCATGTTGACACCTCCTGTTGACGGCTGTTTTGAGCAGCTCTAATTTTCAGTTTAGCCGAGGACGCCCTCGCCCTATTTATCCAAAAGCTGCTCAAGCACAGCAAATCTTGGATCAATTTGTTTCCGGCACCCGCAGGGGCCGAGGTTGAGATTTTTGCCGCATGTGGGACAGAGGCCTTTGCAGTCCTCCT
The DNA here is from genome assembly GCA_945917385.1 of uncultured bacterium. The sequence continues at coordinate 1,312 of CAMEHJ010000271.1, read as the reverse complement.
TGCAGAGGAACTTCGTCTCCATATCCAGAATGAAGCAGGTTTCGAGAACTTCGCTGAGGTCTATCCCGTCGCCCTCCAGAGTGAAGAGCTCAGGATCGTCACCGGTGTTCTCCTCCACGATGACGGCGTCAAGCGGGGTCACTTTAACGCTTTCGAACTCACAGCCGCAGCGGTCGCAGATGCAGATCATCTCCGCGGTCAGCTCCCCCTCCAGCCGGAGCACTCCGGCCTCATTGTAGACCCGGCCTTCTGCGTAGGGTTTCGCTTTATATTCCTTTATCTGCGGGAAATCCAGCCCCTCCGTCTCCAATTCGCACTCGAACGGAACCGAGCCGCCGGGAATCTCGATTATCTCTCTCAGGTTAAGAAACATACACGCACCTCGCACAGTCGCCCTAGTATTATAGATTACTTGTCAAGACTTGTCAACACTAATTTTATATAGTATAATTCAGAAAATCACTGGAATAAAGGGGTTTTTGCACAGCATGAAAGAGCTGACAGTCAAAAACAACGACGCCGGGCAGCGTCTCGACCGGTTTATAGGCAAAGCCGTGCCGCTCCTGCCCGAATCGCTGCTGCAAAAATACATCCGCCTCAAGCGCATAAAGCTCAACGGCAAGGGTGCAAAGCGCGACACACGCCTTGCGGCGGGAGATGTACTTCAATTATATATAAACGATGAGTTCTTTGAAAAGCCGCGCGAGGAGAACTCCTACCTCAAGGTCGGCACCCCGCGGCTGACGATCGTCTACGAGGATGAAAACATCCTGCTGCTGGACAAGAAGCCGGGCGTGCTGTGCCACAGCTCCGGTACTTGGGATTATAACACGCTCATCGCGAATGTTCAAGCGTACATGGCACAAAAGGGCGAATGGAAGCCCAAGGAAGAAAATTCCTTTGCCCCGGCGCTCTGCAACCGCATCGACCGCAACACCGGCGGCATCGTCATCGCGGCGAAAAACGCCGAGGCGCTGCGCATCCTAAACGAGAAAATACGCGACAGGGAGATTGAAAAATTCTATCTCTGCGCCGTATCCGGCAGGCCGCGCCCCGCTTCCGGGCGGCTTGAGAACTATCTGTTCAAGGACGCGAAGAAGAACCAGGTATTTATAAAAGATAAGCCTGAGCCCGGCTGCAAGACCGCGGTGACGGAGTACCGCGTGCTGTGCAGCAAAGGGCAGCTGTCACTCGTTGAGTGCAGGCTGCTGACGGGGCGCACGCACCAGATACGCGCGCAGATGGCGCACGCGGGCTGGCCGCTGCTCGGCGACGGGAAGTACGGGCGCGAGCGCTTCAACAAGGACTTCGG
>CAMEHJ010000270.1 GCA_945917385.1 uncultured bacterium | reverse complement strand
TATTGTCGGTTATCATTGTGAATCTGTCGCTCAGACCAAGAAGCGCTTTTAATGCGTCCGCGCCCTTTTTGTCCATAAATACGCCGATAACCGGGCGGTCGTTGTTCAAAACCTCGGTGAGCGCCTCACGGTACTGCGGCACAAGCAGATCGAAGCCGCCGAAGCAGTCGAGTACCGTGAACGGGTAATAGGAAGCTTCCCTCAGCAATCTCACACCCTCTGTACGAAATACCTCGTTATCGTGCAGGGGCGCTTCTTCGCGGCAGTCGAGGAAAATCTGCCCGTCGTAGCCCTCGGTCCCAATCAGCGCGGATGAGGGAAAGAGCGAGCATGTGAGAAGCTTTCCCGCACCGTCGCACTCAGGGACTGTAAGAAAGCCTCCGGCGTATGCCGCTGCGGCGCCAAGCTCCTCACGGAGCAGATCAGTTTTTCCACAGCCGGGATGTCCGGTTATAAAAAGATGTTTTTTCATTCTAATCCTCAGCTATACTTGCGGCGCGGCTCGGTTTTTGCGCCGCTTTTTTGATTTTGTAAAGCTCCTCCGCGGCAAGTCTCGCCTTGGCAACGTGAATCTTCGTTTTCGGGAAGCAGTAATACAGCTCGTCGTTGTTGCCGATGCAGACCATGTCCGCTATTTCGTACCAGTAGTAGTCGGAGTAGAGACTGTAACAGGCAAGCGGCGACTGCGCGTAGCAGAGACTTCCATCGTCGGAGCACAGCATAAATCCGTCGCTGTCATGCCGCAGATGCCCACCGCCTATCATGTATATGGCCTTGTAGTCGGCCATCACGCCGATATCCACATCGCACACAAAGACGTAGCTTCCGTTTTCAAGCTCGCATCTGACAAGCTCTCTCTCATAATTATACCAATCGGGGATGTGCTCAAAACCGAAATCTCCCCTGAGTACGCCGTACTCGTCGAGCGTACAGCTTGCACCGCAGCTTTCGCAGGTGAGCGTTACGCCGCTGCCGCGCATATGCCCCTCCGCACCGCAGCACGGACAGTGGTAGAGAATACGCTCAAGCCCGTCAGCGCGGAAAGGCTCGTCGATTTTTATTCCGTTATCTTTCTGCCAGCGGAAATTATCAAAAGTGAATGCCTCGTCAAGCGCCCTGTCAAGCTCACGCACGGAGGCGGAGCGCAGTTCGTCTCTGGTGAAAAGGCATTTAACCTCGGCGCTGACCTTGACGTTTCTTTTTTGCAGGCAATTATACAGTGGGTCGCGGGAGAATGCCCCGTAGGTTTTGACCATGACGACCGGCACATCCAGCTTTTTGAGCAGCACACCCAGCTTCCGCGGCAGGGGAGTAGCACAGCCGTCAAAGCTATAGCTTGCTTCGGGGTACATGAGAACGCTGGTTTTAAGCTCGTGCAGGGCGTAGTGCATATCATTTATCAGCGTGACGTCGCGCACGAATTTCTTCGTCGGGATACAGCCGATACTGCGCATAAGCGATGCCTTGCCGACAAAGCCGTCCGAGGTGCATACGATGCAGAACGGCCGGTCCTTGAAAATTTCGGTCGTCATCTCAAGGTCGATGAAGCTGGAGTGATTCATTAGTATGAGCCACGGCCCTTCTCCCGCAAGTGAGAGCCTTTCGGCAGTGTAAGAGAAGTCCACGCTTTTTAGGTCAAAGCCCGACGCAATGCGCATAACGGAACAAAGAAACCGATTCGGCTTTTTGGGCAGGAAATGCCCCGGCCTCGGCAGATTTTTTACTTTGTCATATGAAAGAGGAACAGTTTTTATTTTCATAGGCACACATCCTTCTGACACAAGTTTATTATATCCGACGGAATAATACAAGTAAATTTCTCTTAAATGTGATTTCCAGCTCATGCGACACCTCCCGCCGGAATAAGATGAACGGAGGTGATTTGGATGGTAGAAACGGCGATGCTGCTGTTGATGAACGGAATACTGCTGATGCTGAGAGTCTCACCGGCGGACTCATTCCCGCGCCCGCTCAGCAAGGAGAAGGAGCGCGAATATCTTGAACGCTGGGAGCAGGGCGACATCGAGGCGCGAAACCTGCTTGTCGAGCACAATCTGAGGCTGGTGTCCCATATTCTGAAAAAATACTATACTCAGTCGGAGGATAACGACGACCTTATCTCCATCGGCACGATAGGTCTGATAAAAGGCATAAACACCTACCGCGCTGATAAGGGCGTCCGCCTTGCGACATATGTAAGCAGATGTATTGAAAATGAAATCCTGATGTACTTCCGCACACAGAAAAAGAGCGCCGGGGATATAAGCCTGTCGGAAGCGCTTGACATGGAGGGCGACGGGAACGGACTCGCGATAATAGACGTCATAGCACGCGAGGACGATATGATTGAGCGCATAGGCAGCCGTGAGCAGTGTAAACTGCTGTATGAGTGTATAGAGCGAGACCTGACCGAACGTGAGGCGGAAATAATCAAAATGCGCTACGGCCTCGGCGGCAGACAGCCAAAGACCCAACGCGAGACGGCGCAGGCGTACGGCATTAGCCGCAGCTATGTCTCCCGCATTGAGAAAAAGGCAATCGAGA
>CAMEHJ010000269.1 GCA_945917385.1 uncultured bacterium | reverse complement strand
ATCCTGTTGATGACGGCAAGCCTCCCAAAATAACGAAGCACCCCACCGGAGAGACCGTTGAGCCGGGCGGAAGCGCGAAGTTCATTGCACGCGCCGACAATGCGACCGAATTTGTCTGGCGTATCGTCAGCAAGGACACCACCAACACCATTACCGCCAAGGAAGCCCCCAGTTACTTCAGCGGACTTAAAGTCAGCGGCACCGACAGCGAAACTCTTGTTCTCAGCAACATCCCATCCAGTATGAACGGCTGGAGCGTGGAATGCAAATTCAAAAACGCGAACGGCACATCCTTCACAAACGGCGCTGTCATCACCGTCAAGAGCAGCCAGCCGGTTGTCACCACCCCGAAGCCCACGGCGAAGAATCCCGTTATCAACACCCAGCCCGTGGATGAAAAGCGCGACCTCGGCAACCCCTGCACGCTTTCCGTCAAGGCAATTTCTCCCGACAGCGGAACGCTCTACTACCAGTGGTACAAATCCGCAAACGGCAGTACTACCGGCATGACGGCCATAAAGGATGCAAACGACCCCAGCTACACTCCGCCCGAAACCGAGGGTACGATGTACTACTGCGTCGCCATCAGCAACGCCAAAAACGGCAGTGAAAGCCCCGCGATATACTCCAACATGGTGTCCGTCACATACACAAACCCCACCGTCCCGATGCAGAGCGAGACACCCTCCGGCGGCAGCTCCGGCCAGCCCTCCGGCGGCAGCAGCAATCAGCCCTCCGGCGGCAGCAGCAATCAGTCCTCCGGCGGTATTGAAGGTCAGCAGTCTCCCGGAACTACCGCGGCGCCCACGGCTGCCCCGGCTGATTCAAGCTCCTCAAGAGACAACGGCAACAGCCTCAGAACCTCGCTCATTTTCTTCGGCGCTACCGGCGTTCTCGCACTTGCGGCACTGATAGGCATACTTGTCTACCTGCTCAAGTCCAACCGAGACGACAGATAATTACATACAGAGGAAATTAAACGTCCATGCCAAACAAAACCGGCATGGACGTTGTGCGTTTAATTGAAGCTGTCAGCGTTTTGGGAGAAAAGCTTATCTACCTTCTGCAAAAGCAGACTGTGCTCGGGCTTCGACAGCTCCGGGTCTGAGCTGAGAAGCATCTGCGCCTCATCCTGCGCAAGCTTCAAAATGTTCATGTCGCTGCACAAATCAGCGGCGTGCATCTCCGGCAGACCGTGCTGGCGCGAGCCGAAGAAGTCGCCGGGGCCGCGCAGACGCAGATCCTCCTCTGAAATCTTGAACCCGTCGTTTGTCTTGCTCATTATCGAAAGCCTTGAGCGCACATCGTCGCCGTCCGCGTCCGAGACAAGGACACAGTAGCTCTTGTGCGTTCCGCGCCCCACGCGCCCGCGAAGCTGGTGAAGCTGGCTCAGACCGAAGCGCTCGGCGTTCTCGACGATTATCAGGGATGCGTTCGGAACGTCAACGCCGACCTCGATAACGGTGGTGGAGACAAGGATGTTGACTTCGCCCTTTGCAAAGGCGGTCATCACAGCGTCCTTGTCCTTTGCCTTCATGCGGCCGTGAACGCACTCCACACGAAGCTCCGGAAAAACCGCCGAGAGGGTCTGTGCGTGCTCCTGCGCGGACTTGAGCTTTATGGGAAGCTCCTCGTTTTCCTCCACTGCGGGGCATACGACAAAAACCTGCCGCCCTTCGTCCGTCTGTTTTTTGATAAAACCGTTAAGGCGCGCCCTGTAGCTCTCGTCCACGGTGAAGGTGTCTACCTTCTGGCGGCCGGGAGGAAGCTCGTCGATGACGGAGATGTCAAGCTCTCCGTATATTATCAGCGCGAGCGTGCGCGGTATCGGCGTTGCGGACATGACAAGCACATGAGGCCGCCGCCCCTTGCCGATGAGAGCGGAACGCTGCCCGACGCCGAAGCGGTGCTGCTCGTCCGTCACGACGAGTGCGAGGTCATTGTACTCAACATCCTCGCTGAAAAGCGCGTGTGTTCCGACTATCAGGTCAAGCTCCCCGTTTTTGAGCTGAGCCTTCACAAGCCGCTTTTCCTTCGCGGTCATTGAGCCGGTGAGCTTGCCGATGCGCATATCGAAAGGCGCAAGCATAGAGGACAGTGTTTTGAAATGCTGCTCTGCCAGTATCTCCGTCGGCGCCATGAGCGCGCTCATGTGGCCGTTTTCGAAACAGTGCATGATGAGCGCCGCCGCGACAAGCGTTTTGCCGCTGCCGACGTCGCCCTGAAGAAGCCTGTTCATAACGCCGCCGCCGTCCATGTCCGCCATCGCCTCATTTATCGCGCGAAGCTGTGCGCCGGTGGGGGAGTAGGGGAGAGTATCGGTGAAGCTGGAGAGGTCGGACGGCACCATCCTTATTCCGTCGTCACGGCTGCGCTCTCCGCGCATTTTGCCGAGCGCGCAGGCGAGAATAAACAGCTCTTCAAAAATCAGCCTGCGCCGTGCAAGCTCAAGCGTCGTGAAGTCCTGCGGGTAATGGATGTTCTCATACGCGTAGCGCGCCTGAACAAGCTGACAGCGTGCACGGACCTCCTCCGGCAGAATGTCGGGGAT
>CAMEHJ010000268.1 GCA_945917385.1 uncultured bacterium | reverse complement strand
TCAAACAGGGGGTCGATCTCACGCAGGAGTATTACGCCGGTGCTTGCGGTTCCCGTGAGCATACCGTAGAGCGAAAGGAAGGCCTCGTCCGAATATTCCGGGAACAGATGGCGCGAGAGCAGAAGATCGTACCAGTAGGTCGCTATGGCGCCGATAACGCAGATAAGCAGCAGCGGGAGCACAAACTCCGGATGTCTGAACGCCGAAAGCTCTATCGCGGCGATGGAGGATGTGACCATGAGGTCAAACATCGCTCCGCTTATGCGCGTGAGCATAAAATCGTTTGCGTACTCGCGCTTTACAACGCCCTTTGTCTTGAGTTTGCCGACGATCGTCCTGAGCAAAACCGCGACCGCGGTGCCGACGAGGAAGTTAAAGCCCCATATAAGCGGCTTTACGGTATTGACGAAAAAGCCGCCCGCCGCGTCAAGAAGCACCGTGATTGCAAACATGGCTCCGCCCGTTATCGCGTAGGTAACAAACACCAGCGCAAGCTGTACGGTAAGCTTGTCCATCGACTCGGAGAGAGGAATCTCGTCCTTGCCCGTTACCATCTGCGCGGAGAGATTCTCCACCTCGTCCGCATTTTCGTTCATGGCGCGCTTATCGCCGGCACGGCGCATACGGTTGAGGTAGATGATGCCGCCGACGCTTGCGGAGATAAAGCCCATCGCGGATACGGTAAGGCCAAAGCTTGCACCGCTTTTGAACGCGGGGTACTCGGTATAATTCTGGAAGATATTGCCCCAGTTATATGCCTGGCCGGGGCCCTGTCCGTAGCTCATCGGGAGTATGACGGCGGAGGCGGCATAGCTGCCGATAAGGTAAAAGAGTGTGATTGTGATGCTCAGTCCCACAACGGCCTGAAGCAGATATGAGCCGACGACCACGGTGCTGGCGTTAAAGACATCGCGTCTCGCCTTTTTGCCCTGAGCCTGTCTGCTCTTGCGCCACGCAAGCGCGACGAAGCCGAGGCCAAGCCCGTGATAAGTAAGCGTCTCAAGCACGGAGACGTTAAAAATCGAGTGCCCGGTTATCGCCCTGAAAGCCCAATCGACGATAAGCACGATAAAGCCGCCGAGAACGGAACTCGGCACAAGGCTCTTCCTGACAAACCTGAACTGCCGTCTTATCGCGTTTGCAAGCAGCATCGCGCCGAGCAGAACTGCCAGCGTGAACACAAGCTCCCATACCCCGACATCCCAGAAATTCATTCCTCCGGTCATATCAACACCTCTTTCCTATTTATATTTTAAGACTTGTTTTTCCACATCAAAAGATACTTTCTGAGACAGCACGGTTCGTCTGCGCGTATCTCATAATAGTCCTTATTCACCGAGAAAAGCAGGATATTGTTCTTTACCATTGCCATATTGCTTACATCGCTCATTTCAAAGCGCCTGCCCGCAATGTCAAAAGCGTCCTTATACTGGCGGAGTCTGCCGCTGCACAAAACGCGCTCTTTATGCCCTGACTCGATGCGGCGAAGCGTCAGGTCCTTGTCGGAGAAAAGCTCCTCCTCCCCGTGCCTGAATTTTCCGGTCCTGAGCCGCTCGGTCTGCCATCTGTCCCACTGCTGGAAGTTTTCAAACGGCTCCGGTGGGTCAAAGCTGCCGTACTCTGTATATACGACCTTCATCCCGCAGGTGCACACCACCCTGTTTCCGACGCCCTTCATCGTGTCTATACAGCCGCATTTCGGGCAAAGAAACAGTCCGCTCTCTATACCCTTTGCAAGCTTTCTGCCGGTAAACCTTACATTTTCCTCGCGCTGACGCGCCCAGGCATCCTCGCGAATATCGTTATTGATAAGCTCGTTTATCTCTTCGGGCTTCATTGCCTTGAGCTGTTCCGGCTCGTACACGCCGATGATGCGCCCGCGCATTTTGCCGCGCCGAAGCCGCTTTGACCATCTCGGCAGAGAAAGATATCCGCCCTCAAGCCGGTATGTAATGAGCTTCGCGCCGCTTGCGCGCACCATTTTGCCGGTCGCGGGGAAAACGCAGTCCGTCACGCCGTTCCACGATGCGTCGCCTTCACCGAACACGGCAACGCTGCCGCCGTTTCGGATGCGCCGCAGACTCATCATCACGGTGTCCGAGCCGGTAGTGGCCTTGCGCCTCGGTATGGGGTCAACAAGGGCGCAGAGGAGCTTTGAAAGCAGGCCGTGTCTGAAAATATGCTCGCTTGCGATAAAGTGCAGATGCTTTTCCGGAAAGCTCATCGCGAGAAGCAGGGGGTCCCATGTTGTGACATGGTTTGATACTACAATGCAGCTCCCCTCTTCGCGGCAGATCTCCGCCTCCAGATTGAATCGTTTGCAGATAAAGCCGTGCAGTACGCCGTAAAGAACCCGCCACCAGCGTTCATACCGATTTCTTCGCTTCACGTTATCAGCCATTGCACACCTCCTGCGCTCTTTCTAAACACAAGTCTATCATTATTTTTTCTGTAATACAACAATTTTTTAAAGCTTATCATATAAAAAGCACAGCCCTCCGTTATTGAAGTGAACCCCAAAAGTTAGACAAAATATTTATTAAGCGACCTGAAGGGTC
>CAMEHJ010000267.1 GCA_945917385.1 uncultured bacterium | reverse complement strand
AGAGCTGTCGCCGCAGGCGACTGAGAGGGTAAAGTACGAAGGAACGACACATAGGTCGTTCCCTACATCTTTTCATGGTTTTTGTAGGGAACGGCCTGTGTGCCGTTCCATTTTCCTCTCGTTTTGAAACAACCTGCCCTGCATGATGTCGTTTTCCTCAAAATATCGGTTAATGGCGTTCAGAACCCTTTTCTTGTCCGCGCTCCACATTGGGGCTATTGGCTCGCGTTTTGCTCCGTCGCCCGTCATGCGGTGAATCACCATATCCTTCGGTACGCGCTCCACACAGCCCGCCAGAATGCGGATGTACTCATCCATATCCGGCAGGACGAACTTTCCCGCGCGAAATTCGTCAGCAAGATCAGTATGCCGGAGGACGTGCAGAAGCTGGAACTTCACCCCGTCAGACCCCACCCGGCCGATGACCTCGGCGGTTTTATAAATCATCTCCTCCGTCTCTCCGGGAAGCCCTATTATCATGTGCGTTATCACCGTAAGTCCTGCCTCGTGCAGCCGCCTCACCGCGTCGAAATATACCGCGGTCTCATAGCCCCGGCGAATGTACCGCGCGGTTTCCTCATGCACGGTCTGAAGCCCAAGCTCCACCCATACGGGCTTGCTCTCATTCAGACGCTTCAGCAGCTCCACCGTCTCATTTGAAAGACAGTCCGGCCTCGTCGCCACCGACAGCACGCGCACATCCTCGCACTGTATCGCAGCCGTGAACAGCTCCTCTAACTTTTCTATGGGTGCGTAGGTCGCGGTGTAGCTCTGAAAGTAGGCGATGTAGCCGCCGCCCCGGTTTTTGTGCGCGACGCGCCCCTTTGCCCGCTCAATCGCCGCCGCGACGTCTTCGGCGGTACTCTCCGCGAAGTCGCCGCTGCCGCGCCCGGAGCAGAAGATGCACCCGCGCGTACCCAGCGTCCCGTCCCGGTTGGGACAGGTGAAGCCGCCGTCAAGCGCGAGCTTATATAGCTTCGTGCCAAATTTTTCCTTTGTATATGAGCCGAGTGAGAGGTATCTTTGCACATTATCTCCGCTTTCGATGAGGTATTGGACACATATTAGCAAAACGAAGTACAAATTTCAACATGGATTTGCACACTTTTTGCGCGAAAAAACACGGTTTTTGCCGCTCTTTCAGTTGACATAAAAATTATGCTGTGCTACGATAGTAAACGTGGCTTACTGCGCACCAGTTCCTTACAGGAGGTTTCCCATGACATTTGCGGATTTTGACAAGGGCAGAATACTTGGAAAAGACATAACCGGGATGAGCCGGCAGGAGCTGTGTGAGTTCATCTCCAAGCTCTGCTCGCGCATCGTCGCGGAAGTCGGCACACGCGGCCGCCGCGGCGGAATTTATCCCGAAAATATAAGCATTGACGACAGCGGAAATATCGGCATCGGCCCGTCGGGAGTAAGCCCGTGGGCGGGTGAAGAGCTTAAATATGTCGCGCCGGAGCTGTATTGGAACGGCAAGGTCGGCGCCTCGGCGGACGTGTATTCCGTGGGTCTGCTGCTGTACTACGGCATCACCGGCGGCAAGCTCCCCTGCGAGGGCGAGTGTGACGACGCACAGCTTCGCCGCATGAGCGGTGACGACCTCAAAGCACCCAAAAACGCCGGCGTCAGGCTTGGAGAGATAATAGAGAAGGCGCTTAAATTCAAACCCGAAAACCGCTTCCAGACGCTTGAGGAAATGCGCGTTGTGCTGGACAGCTGCATTAAAAACTTATATCTCTGCGGCGTTCCGAGCGCGGAGGCCATCTTCAAAAAGAGCGACGATGAGCTTAGCGACGTTGAGCGCATGATGGTCGGCATCATCGAAAAGCGCGAGGAGGAAGAAGCTAAGCCGCCGGTCGAGGAGGTTGAGGAGGTCAAGGTCTATACCCCCGCCCCGCCGAAGAGCGAGAGCAGGGCTTCAGCGCCCGCAGAGAAAAAGACCCCGGAGCTGAGACCCGTTGCCCCCGCAAGAAAGAACACCGTCAGACAGACGGACACGATGCGCGAAAAGAAGATAGAGGAAGAAATCAAAAAGCGCCGCCGCCGCCCGCTTGCCGTTATACTGGTGCTGTGCGCGATGCTTGTCGTCGTCGCCATCGTGTTTAACGCGATTCTCCGCGACTTCCAGCAGGCGCAGCGGCTGCCCGACAACGTAAACGCTGTCGATGCGCCCGTCGGCACGCCAGACCCCTTTGTAGGCGAACAGGACACTGCGACGGTAATCGACAGCAACAGCTCCTTCGTGGACGGCAACAACAGCTCCATCGTCATCGGAGAAGATCCGGCACAGCCCGGCGAAACCGCGGCGGGCGCGGAAACGCCGAATGTAACGGAGCACCGCTATGAGATTTTTGTGGAGGACGTAAGCTGGACAGAGGCGCGCGACAAGTGCGTTGAGCACGGCGGGCATCTCGTTGTCATCGGCAGCAAGGAGGAGTTTGACGCCGTTGTCGCCATGGCGGACACGGCAGGGGTAAACAAGGTGTGGATAGGCTGCCACCGTGTTGAGGGCAATCTTGTCTGGGAAAACGACGAGACGCCGTACTACAACTGG
>CAMEHJ010000266.1 GCA_945917385.1 uncultured bacterium | reverse complement strand
AAAGATAATAGGCGAGGGCTGGCACCGCGCCATTGGTGGGCTTCATGCCGAGCGGGAAGCACTGAAAGCCTGCACGGAGGACGCGCGCGGCGCGAAAATTTATGTCACACTCGAACCCTGCTGCCACCACGGCAGGCAGCCGCCGTGTACGCAGGCGCTTATAGACGCCGGGATTGCGGAGGTCATCATCGGCTCTGCTGACCCGAACCCGCTCGTGTGCGGAAAGGGCGCAGCCATACTGCGCGAGCACGGAATAGAGGTGAGGGAGAACTTCATGCGCGCAGAGTGCGACGAGATAAACCCTATCTTTTTCCACTTCATTACAAAGAAAACGCCCTATGTAGCCCTGAAGTATGCCATGACGGCGGACGGTAAGATAGCCTCCGTCAGCGGAAAATCCAAATGGATAACCGGTGAGAGCGCAAGAGCTCATGTGCATGAGCTTAGAAATCTGTACAGCGGCATCATGGTCGGCATAGGCACAGTGCTCGCCGACGACCCTATGCTGAACTGCCGCATAAACGGCGGCAAGGACCCGACGAGAATAATTGCCGACGGAAAGCTGTCCATCCCGCTTGACAGCAAGATAGTCAAAACAGCAGGGGAGATCCCGACGATAGTGTTCTGCGCCGTCGTGGATGAAGAAAAGAAGGCGGCGCTTGAAAGCGCGGGGGCCCGCGTCATTGAAGCCGACGACGGAAACGGCCGGGTGGATATGGCGGAGCTTCTGAGAAAGACCGGGGAACTTGGCATAGACTCCGTTTTAGTCGAGGGCGGCGGCACGGTGAATGACGCGCTTTTGCGCGGCGGGCTCGTCAACCGCGTCTATGCCTACATCGCGCCGAAGCTTTTAGGCGGCAGGGGCGCGCTGACGCCGGTGGCCGGTCAGGGCTTTGATTCGCCGGAGGACTGCGTAATGCTCACGGAGCCGAAAATAAGGCAGTTCGGCGGCGACATACTGCTTGAATACGAGGTGAAAAAATGTTTACCGGGATAATAGAAGAGATCGGCACGGTCAAGGCCGTAACGCCCGGCGCAAAGGCCGGAGAGATTATGATAGGCGCAAGAAAGGTGCTTGAGGACACGAAGATAGGCGACTCCATCGCCGTAAACGGCGTGTGCCTAACGGTTACGAGAATGACGGATTCGTACTTCACGGCGGACGTGATGCCGGAAACACTGCGCCGCAGCAGTCTCGGCACGCTCCACACCGGGAGCGGGGTCAATCTTGAGCGCGCGATGGCGGCAAACGGCAGGTTCGGCGGACATATCGTCTCCGGACATATTGACGGCACCGGGAAGATCCTCTCGTCAAGGCGGGAGGAAAACGCCGTCTGGATAAGCCTGTCCGCGCCGGAGGAAATTTTAGCGCTCATAGTCGAGAAAGGCTCTATCGCCATCGACGGAATAAGCCTCACTGTTGCTGAGCGGAAATCGGACAGCTTCGCCGTCTCGATAATCCCGCATACCGGCAGCGAGACGACGCTGCTTTCAAAGCGGGCGGGCGACATTGTGAATCTTGAAAACGATGTTGTGGGCAAGTACGTCCGCGCGCTGATGCAGCCGCGCGAGACGCCGGTGCGCCGCGAGAGCAAAATTACCGAGGAATACCTGATATCAATGGGCTTTTAAGGAGAACAGAAAATGGAATTTGAATATAACACCATACCGGAGGCGCTTGAGGCGCTGAGAAACGGAAAAGTGATCCTCTGCACCGACGACCCCGACAGGGAAAACGAGGGCGACATGATCTGCGCAGCGCAATTTGCGACCACAGAGAATGTCAACCTGATGGCGACGCGGGCAAAGGGGCTTATCTGCACGCCAATGTCCTATGAGCTTGCACATAAACTCAATCTTCCCCAGATGGTTGAGGAGAACACGGATAACCACTGCACGGCCTTTACCGTCTCCATTGACCATAAGAATACCACCACCGGCATTTCCGCGCAGGAGCGCGCATTGACCTGCCACGAGTGCGTGAACCCGAACGCAAAGCCGGATGATTTCAGACGTCCCGGCCATGTGTTCCCGCTTGTTGCGAGAAAGGGCGGCGTCCTTACCCGCAGCGGACATACCGAGGCGACCGTTGATCTCTGCCGGCTTGCGGGGCTTGAGGAGTGCGGACTGTGCTGTGAGGTGATGCGTGACGACGGGACCATGATGCGCACGCCCGAGCTGATAGAACTGAGCCGTGAGCTTGGTCTCGTGTTCATTACCATCAAGGACCTCCAGGACTATCTCCGCCGCAATGAACAGCATATGATCTGTGAGGCCTCGGCCAAAATGCCGACGGACTTCGGTATGTTCAGGATCTACGGCTATGTAAACGACATTACCGGTGCGCACCATGTGGCGCTCGTGTGCGGCGAAATAGGCGACGGAGAGGACGTGCTGTGCCGCGTTCATTCCGAGTGCCTGACCGGTGATGTGCTCGGCTCAAGCCGCTGCGACTGCGGGGCGCAGCTTCGTGCGTCGCTCCGTCGCATACAGGAGGAGGGACGCGGCGTGCTGCTGTATATGCTCCAGGAGGGGCGCGGCATCGGTCTTACCAACAAATTGAAAGCGTGTGAG
>CAMEHJ010000265.1 GCA_945917385.1 uncultured bacterium | reverse complement strand
GGGTCCTGCGAGAGGATAAGCCCGCTTTCGTGTTCGGTGTCAATAACATACACAACATCAAAATTGTACATTGTGGAGATCTGCGCGTTATTCACGACGTCGCTGAGGTTGTAGCCGACAAAGTTCGGCAGATCGGTCCGCTCTGCGGGGGAAAAGATATCTCCGAGCCAAAATTTCCAGATAAACACGAAAAGTCCGACGGACATCACCAGCGCGCCGAGCGCCCCAAGCATAAAGCTGACTCTGCCGGAGCGTCTGCGGCTGATAACGTACTGGTCGTGCGTCAGCTCGCTCACAGAGCGCACGGGGATCACGGCCGGGTTTTCAAGCGGTTTTTCCTCGTTTTCGGCGGCAAGCTGTTGAAGCGTGAACTCATCGAGATCCTTCAGAAGCTCCTCGGCTGACTGATACCTCTCGTTTATATCCGCCGTCATCGCTTTAAGCGTAATTCGCTCAAGCTCTTCGGGAATGTCGGGACGTATGCTGCGCGGCGCATCGGGCGTCATGTTCATGTGTTTTACCGCGATCTCACCGACGCTCGTGCCGTCAAACGGCTTTTGTCCGGTAAGCATCTCGTACATGGTAATGCCGAGAGAATAGATGTCGCTTCGCGCGTCGGGATACTCGCCTCTGGCCTGCTCCGGCGCGATGTAGTGTACCGAGCCTATCGCCTCGCCCTTATTCTCGTGTATCTCGTTTTCGAGCGCGGCTATGCCGAAATCCCCGACTTTTATAGTCCCGTCGCGCAGCAGCATGATGTTCTGGGGCTTGATATCGCGGTGGATGATACCGCGCTCATGCGCGTGCATAAGGGCTTTTGCGATTTGCTTTGTAAAATGCAGGACCTCGCGCCACGAGAGCGCGCCCTTTTTATCCATGTACTGCCTGAGCGTGATGCCGTCTACAAGTTCCATAACTATGTACTCGACAACATCGCTGTGGCTGACGTCATAGACCGCGACAATATTGGGGTGAGACAGCATTGCGACCGCGTGAGACTCCGCGCAGAATCTGCGTCGGAACTCCTCGTCCGCCGCCGTATCGTCGCGCATGATCTTCACTGCGACATTTCTGTTGAGCCGGTTGTCAAGCGCCTTGTAAACGACCGCCATTCCGCCCTCTCCGATAACCTCAAGGATATCGTAGCGCCCGTCAAGAAGCTGTCCAATATATTTATCGTTTGTTTCCATTAATTCCTCCAGGGTAGGCCGAAAAGGGAGTGAGTTTTTATCTCGATACCGCAACCACGGTGACGTTGTCGCTTGCCCCGCGGTTGAGCGCCTTGCTCATCAGTGCGCGGCAGATAAGCTCCGGCTCCTGATATTCCTTCACATAGTCCAGCATCTCAAGGTCGGTGACAATGTTTGAAAGACCGTCCGAGCAGAGCAGGAGAACGTCACCGCGCTGAAGGGTAAATTCAAAGTAGTCGGTCTCCACGTCCGGCGCCGAGCCGAGCGCGCGGGTGATCACGTTTCTCTGCGGGTGCGATTTTGCCGCTTCCTTGGTGATCGCGCCGAAGGAAACAAGCTCCTCGACGAGCGAGTGGTCCTTGGTTATCTGATAAATGCTGTTTGTTCTGTTTGAGACATGATAAGCTCTGCTGTCCCCGACATTAATAATATACCCACTGCCGTTATCCTTTATCACGCCGCCGACAAGAGTGGTTCCCATGCCGTTGTACGCCTCGTCGAACTGCGAGTATTCATACGCGACCCCGTTTGCCTCGTTGCAGGCGTCAATAAGAATATGGCTGAAATTCGGAGATTTATTCACGCGCGAAGTGAGACGCGCGTAAATATACGAAACAAAAGCCTTGTTTGCAAGCTGGCTTGCAAGCCCTCCGGCCTTTGCCCCGCCCATACCGTCGCACAGCGCGACGATGAGGCAGTCCTTTGCGACGCATCTTTCGATTATGAAACTGTCCTGATTGTCTTTTCTGACCTTTCCCTTGTCAGTCAGTCCAAAACTTCTCATATGCTCCTCGCTTCCGTTTCTTCTCAGCGGGTCTTGTCTGCTTTCTGCATCTTTCTGCGCAGCTGTCCGCAGGAGGCGTCAACGTCTCCGCCAAGCTTGCGCCTCACGGTGACATTCACACCCTCGTTTTCAAGCGTTTTGATAAACGCTCTCAGGTGCTCCGGTGTGGACGGCTGGAATTTTCGTTCTTCAACATGGTTCAGCGGTATGAGGTTGACGTGAGCCGAGCAGTATCTTGCGTGCTTTGCAAGCAGCTTTGCATGGTACTCGGTGTCGTTCACGCCGTCTATCATCGCATACTCAAAGGATATTCGGCGCCCGGTCTTGTCGTAATATTTTTTGCAGCTTTCGATAAGCCTGTCAACGCCTCTGCCTCTGTTTGCCGGCATGATTTTTGAGCGGGTCTCGTCGTCCGGCGCGTGCAGGGAAACGGAGAGCGTAAGCTGCAAATCTCTTGCCGCCAATTCGTCAAAGCGCTCAATAAGTCCGCAGGTGGAAAGCGAGATGTGGCGCATACCGATGTTCATGCTCTGCGGGTGATTGACAAGCTCTAAAAAGCGCATGACGTTATCAAAGTTGTCAAGCGGTTCTCCGATGCCCATAAGCAC
>CAMEHJ010000264.1 GCA_945917385.1 uncultured bacterium | reverse complement strand
AGCGCCGACATTCTGATAAATAACGCCGGAGTGCAGAACTCCGGCATGGATATCGACATAAATCTAAAAGCCACCATCCGCGTGACGGAGAAGTACGCTTTTTCGGAAGGCATAAAGAGCGTTCTTTTCATCGCCTCGGCAAGCGCCTCCACAGGCGCGGAGTTTCCCGAATACGCGGCAAGCAAGGGCGGGGTCGTCGCGTATATGAAAAACACCGCTCTGCGCCTTGCCCCCTTCGGTGTGACCGTGAACAGCCTGTCCCCCGGCGGCGTGCTCAACGAGCTGAATGACCACGTTATCCGCGACCCCAAGCTCTGGGCGCAGATAATGGACGAAACCCCGCTTCGCAAGTGGGCGAGCGTCGAGGAGATTGCCGAGTGGGCATATTTCATCACCGTTGTCAACCGCTCCATGACCGCGCAGGATATTCTTGTCGATAACGGCGAGGCCGCCCGCGCAAATTTTGTCTGGTAAACGGGAAGCCGGCGGAAATGGAGCGCATTTACCGATTTGGCGGTCTTATGTTGACTAAAGTGGGGAATTGTGCTATACTGCAATGTGCAGCGTGTATTCACGATTCGAATACATAATTTTATAGTGAAGACAGGTGTTAAAAATGACTTGTAAATATTGCGGACGCACCATCAGCGACGGCAGTACAAGCTGCCCATTCTGCGGCAGTTCTGCCTCATTGTACTCCGAACCCTTCGAAGAAAACGAGGACAGCGTCGTCGACAGCGAGTACCCCGCCGAAGACGAAGTTTCCTACGGCCGGAAAAAGCGCACCGGCTTCAAAATGCCCAAGGTCAGTATGCCCAAGTCCTCCGGCGCATCCTTCAGTATGCCGAAGGTAAACCTCAATGTCTCCACCGTCATTTCCTTTATCTGCGCGCTGTTCAGCCTTGTCTGCCTGATGCGCGTCTCCGCGCTCAGCACCGCCATCAAGGAGCATGACAGCGTTGCAAAGGCAAACCTCACTCAGATTCACTCCGCCATCACCTCGCTTGACGACAGACTTTCCGCGCTCGACACCACCGTCGCCAATGTCCAGACCAACGCCTACAACCAGTATGCCTCTCAGGCGATCACGATCTCCAAGGACCTCTCCAGTCTCACCGGCCCCGTAACCGCCGGCAAGTACAACCAGATGTTCATTGTAAACGCCAAAGGCAATCTCAACCTCAATACCTCCTTTGACTGGCAGAAGTACAACGACTACAACAAGACCTGGGTCTCCATCCCCTTCAGCGGTACCGCCACCTCCAACGAGGAATACGGTCTGCGCATTGAAAACTCTTACGACAGCAGCAGCTCCACCTACGTTTCCATCCTCTGGGCAAACGGCATCACGCCTGCCGCTGCCGGCACTTATCGCTGTGTCATCACGGATATAAACGGTCTGACCAACGCCAGCAGCGAGGCCGTTGTCTCCGTCTCCAACGGCTGACAGACGGTACATTCCCATACAAGCAATAAAATGACGCCCGCCTTTCTCGGCGGGCGTCGTTTTTTATGATTTAAATATAATTAAATTTAAAAATATAGAATTTAGCTGTAATAATATGTTATTATATATGTGGATAAATCCATATTTTTCATCCTTATCGGAGGCTCGAATCTATGAATAAACTGCCCCCGCTTTTTTCCTTTCCCACGGAAGATTATGACAAAATAAAAGAAGAAGTCTGGGCTGAGAGCTGGCACAGCCTGAATCTCTTCTCCGCTCTTGCTGCGATCTCCTTTGCCGTGATGGCTATTATCAGCTTTTTCCCGTCGGCCGTCTCCGGCAACCGCATTGCGTATATAGTCCATGCCTTTGTCTCGCTTGCATTTTATGGCGTTTCATTTATGCGCTTTAAGAACATTCGCGCAAAGGAATTTTTCGTGTATGCGTTCTATGCCTCCCTGCTCATCTTCGGCATTGTGACCGGCGCCGTTTTCACCCCTGAAACGCTTACCGTAAATTATATTGCGATGATGCTTGTCGTCCCGCTTCTGTTCATTGCAAGAGCATGGATCGTAAACACTCTCACGTTTTCAAGCATCTTTATTTATATTGTATTAGCATACTTCACACAGGAAAATGCAAATTTCCTGCACAATTTAATCCATGTTTTTTCGTACGGTCTGCTCAGTGCGGTAATTGTCTCCGCCATCATGCGAAACAAAATGCAGCGGCTTCTGTACCAAAGCGAGATGGCCGCTCTGGAACGCGCGGAAAAAGAATCGCAGGAAAAGCTCCGCCACAAAGAGATTTTTATTGCCGATATGCTGCGCTATGCCTCCTCCGAGGAAGAGCCTGACCGTGTACTCAACCAGCTTGTCAAATACCTCGGAGAAAAGCTGCGCTCCGACAGAGCATATATTTTTGAAGAGAACGCTTCCGGCACCTTTGACAACACCTACGAGTGGTGCCGTGACGGCATCACCAGGGAGATCGACACGCTTCAGGGCGTCCCGTATGAAGGCGTCATCGAGGTCTGGTACGAGCTGTACCGCAGTTCAAAAAACGTCGTCATACATGACGTTGAAAAATACAGGGATACAAGCGAAGATATCTACAACATTCTGAAACCTCAGGGGAT
>CAMEHJ010000263.1 GCA_945917385.1 uncultured bacterium | reverse complement strand
CGGCGCTGTACAAATATTTAGGAGGTAAGGAAATACACTATGAAGAAACTCTACCAGCCGGTAATGATCAACAAGCTTGAGCTGAAAAACAGGCTTGTTATGGCACCCATGAGCATTGGACACACTGTTAATGGCGCAGTCACTGACGACGTTGTAGAACTTTACAAAAGAAGAGCACAGGGCGGCGTCGGCCTTATCGTCTTTGCAAATATGCAGTGGGATAAGGTCAGATTCAACCCCAACCACGGCGCTCTCCTGACCGACGAGAAATTTATTCCCTCCCTGAAAAAGCTGACCGACGGCATCCACGAGGGCGGCGCTAAGGTATTTGCACAGCTCATGAACAGAGGCCGCTGCGCAAACCGCTCAAGCATCCAGGGCGTACAGGCTGTCGCGCCCTCCGCGATACCCGGCAGATACACTCATTTTGAAATGCCCAGAGAGCTCACCATCGACGAGATCCACGAATTTGTTCAGTGGCAGGCGGACGCGGCGGTCATCGCAAAGAAGGCCGGCTTTGACGGCATCGAGATCGAGACCAACTCCGGCTACCTCTACGGCCAGTTCTTCTCACCCCTCACCAACCACCGCACCGACGAGTACGGCGGCGACCTCATCGGCCGTACCCGCTTCATGGTCGAGACCCTTGAGGGCATCCGCAAGGCGGTAGGCCCCGACTACCCCATCTCTCTGCGCGTCAGCGGCTCCGACTTCATGGACGGCGGCTGCACCGGAGACGATATCTGCGATATCTGCGAGCTGCTTGACAAGACCGGCTATGTTGACGGCTTCTCCATCACCGCAGGCTGGCATGAGTCCGCGGTTCCCCTCATCACCATGGAGGTTCCCCACGCCGCGTGGTCTTACCTCGGCCGCGCCATCAAAGCGCGCGTCAAGGCCCCCGTTGCGCAGGGTATGCGCATGAACATGGAAAAGGCGGAAGAGCTTATCGAGCGCGGCGACTTTGACGCTATCGTCATGGGACGTCCTCTCCTCGCAGACCCCGACGCTGTCAAGAAGGCGATGGCCGGACGTATCGACACCATCCGCCCCTGCGTAGGCTGCAACGCCCTGTGCCTCGACATGGCCATGGCGAACAAGCCCATCGGCTGCATCGGCAACTACGAGTGCAACCGCGAGGCAGAGCTTGAGAATGAAAACGGCAAGCTCCCCACCGAGGTAAAGAGCGAGCATCCCGAAAAGATCCTCGTCATCGGCGCAGGCCCCTCCGGTCTCGAATTTGCCCGTGTCGCCGCTCTCCGCGGCCACAAGGTTACCATATGGGAGAAGAGAAACCGCACCATCGGTCTGTCGCTCTTCGCCGCAACGCCTCCGAGAAGATTCGACATCCGCTACCTCGGCCAGTGGCTCGACCGCACCTGCCGCGAGCTGGGCGTTGAGATCGTTCTCAACAAGGAAGCCACCGCAGAGGATATCCTCGCCGCCTCCAAGGACTTCGACCGCGTCGTCCTCGCCTGCGGCTCCAAGGCAAGCATTCCTCCCATCCCCAGAGACGAGAGCGTTCAGGTCGTCCACGCATGGGATGTCTTTGAGGGCAAGGTCAACCTCGGCAAGAACATCGTTGTTGTCGGCGGCGGTGACGTCGGCGTTGAGGTCGCAATGTACATGGGCGAGATCGGCACTCTTACCGCCGAGGAGCTTCGCTTCATGATGATCTACAACACCGAGCCTGCTGAGAAGCTCAGAGAGCTGCTCAACAAGGGCGTTCACAACATCGCCATCGTCGAGATGGGCCCGAAGTTCGCCCCCGACATCAACCCCGGCAGCCGCTGGTCCATCGTCGCAAGAACCAAGCAGCTCGGCGTGAAGATGCTCAAGGAGACCCGCGTTATCGAGATCACAAAAGAGGGCGTCGTAGTCGAGAACGCCGACGGCAGACAGACTCTCCCCGCCGACACCGTCGTTATCGCTGCCGGCGCAAAGCCCAATAACGACCTGTACGCAGAGCTTGAGGGCAAGATAGAAAAGCTCAACATCATCGGCGACGCCGTCAAGGTCGCCAGGATCCCCAACGCCATCGAGGCAGGCTACACTCTGGCTGCAAGCATCTGATATATTTTTACAGAAAGGGATTACTACCATGAAAATGCTCGAAGGAATCAAGGTTCTTGACTTTACCACCAACGCCGCCGGCCCCATCGTCGGCTCCTACTTTGCCGACTACGGCGCGGACGTTATCAAGTGCGAGGCTCCCGGCGGTGAGGCCGGCAGACGCTTCATGCTCTACGCAAACGGTATGTCCACCTACGCCTGCGGCAAGGACCGCGGCAAGAGATGCCTTGAGATCAAGCTCTCCGACCCTGACGCACAGAAGATAATCCTTGACGCGGCAAAGAACGCCGACGTTATCCTCACCTCCAACAAGCCCGGCTTCATGGAGAAGTTCGGTCTCGGCTACGAGGACGTCAGGAAGGTCAACCCCGGCATCGTCTACGGCTCTTTGACTCCGTTCGGCACCAAGCCCTCCAAGTACAGAGACAAGCCCGCTTACGACATCTGCGCCGTCGCCATGTCCGGCATCAACGACCAGACCGGCGAGCCCGACGGCAAGCCCACCCGCCTCGGCACCGTCCTC
>CAMEHJ010000262.1 GCA_945917385.1 uncultured bacterium | reverse complement strand
GGGGCAGCGGCTGCGCCCCGTCCGAACATTAAGGCTTATTTCTTTTCGTGCTTGCCCTTGTAAGCGCCCGGCATTGAGGGCAGATTGAGCTTGAAGCGCTGGGGCGACGCACTTTCCGCCTTTGCGTGGCTCCCGCCTCTGGATGCGCCACCGCGGCGGGGTGCGCTCTCGGACTCGCCGTAATCGTCCGCTTCGTCATCCCGCGTCTCGAACGCGGGGCCGCGGCGGTTGCGTATCGTCTCAGGTGTGAGCGGAGCCTTCTTTGCAGGTGCGGGAGCTTTTTCGGGGGCCGCGCCGATGAAGGGAATGTCGAAGGGCAGGACCTCGCGGATATCAAAATCCAGCACCAGCTCCACAATGGGCATAGAATCGCGCCTGTCCTCAAGGAAGCGGAAAATGAAGCGGGTGATGACCCATGCGATGAAGCCCGAGGCCACGCCGATTATCGCCGCGACGAGAACGTCGGACGGGTAGTGCGCCATGAGATAGTTCCTGGATATGGCCATGAGCAGCACGATGACGACCGAGGGGACGACGAGCTTTTTGCCCTTCATCAGGCTCAGCGCCGTCATGCCCGCGGCGCAGGCTGTGACATGCCCCGAGGGGAAAGAGTACCCATCCTCAAACGGGGAGCCGACATACACCCACCACTCGCGGAACTGCTCGACTGTCTCAAACGGCCGCGGGCGGGCGATGCTGTCCTTGAGGATTATATTCGTGATGAGTGCGCCGCAGCACACTGCGCCGAACACGCACACGCCGGTGTCACGCTCGCTTGAAAAGCACATGAATATCAGCGCCAGCAGGAAGAAGATTATACCCTTTTCGCCAAGGAAGGTGATGACCTTCATAAGCGGGGTGAGTACGGCGCCGAGGGCGGTCGCCAGAGAATGCATAAGGGAGAGAATGGCGTTATCATAGCCGGAGAAAAATTCATTCAGCCACAGAGCGGCGGAGGTCATTGCCATGCGCGTGATCCTTCTTTCTATAGTGGTCGCGCTTATTATACCCTATAAACCACAAATATGGCAAGAAATTTAATTGCAGCAATGGAAACGTTAAAAAAGCGTTTACTTGACAGCACGACAGTCAGAGCATTATTATATAACTATAAAGCCTATATACACCGAAAGGAGAAAAGAACATGAAATCAAAGGTTTATTTTTCCAAGACTATCAGTCCCGAAAAGATAATAGAACTCATCGAGTTGTCCGGAAAGAAGCTCCCCGGCAGCATCGCCGTCAAGGTACACTCCGGCGAGGTCGGCAATCAGAACTTCCTCCGCCCGGAATTCTGGAAACCTGTTGTTGACCATGTCGGCGGCACGATCGTCGAGTGCAACACCGCCTACGAGGGCGGCCGCGACACCACCGAGCACCACTGGAAGACCATGGAGCTGCACGGCTGGAGCCATTATTTCGACGTTGATATAATGGATGCGGAAGGCCCCGACAAGGTGCTCGATATCCCCGACGGCAGGAAGATCAAGAAAAACTATGTCGGCAAGAACATCGACAAGTATGATTCAATGCTCGTCCTCTCCCACTTCAAGGGTCATCCCATGGGCGGCTACGGCGGGGCGCTCAAGCAGCTGTCGATAGGCGTCGCCTCCTCCTACGGCAAGAAGTACATCCACGGCGTGGGCGAAACGGAGAATTTCTGGACAGCCGACCATGACTCTTTCCTTGAGTCGATGGCGGACGCCGCGTCCTCCGTCGTGAAGCACTTCGGCGGCAACGCCCTGTATGTGAACGTCATGAAGAACATGTCCGTCGACTGCGACTGCTGCGCTGTGGCTGAGGATCCCTGCATAAAGGACATGGGCGTGCTCGTCTCGACCGACCCCGTCGCGATTGATCAGGCCTGCCTTGACCTCGTCTATGCTTCCGACGACCCCGGCAAGGCGCACTTCATAGAGCGCGTGGAATCCAGAAACGGCGTACACACCATCGAAGCCGCGGCGGAGCTGGGCATCGGCAGCCGCGAATATGAGCTTGTCACCGTCGAATAAAAGTTGACGGGAAAGCGAAAAAATATTAATATATATTGATAGGCTTATTAAGCCTGTTAAAGTGAAACGATGCGGGAGGGGAGCGCTGTGGCTCAGATAAATTCATCGGGGCAGAGCGTTCCCCACGCCTGCGTGATATGCGCGCCGACGATAGAGCTTGCGCTCAGCGAGGCGGAGAAGCTTGCCGCCGCGGCTGTGTGCAGCGGTGTTGGGGCGCGCCCCTGCGGCAAATGCAGGGACTGCCGCAAGGCTGCCGAGCATGTCCACCCGGACATCATCACGGTCAGCCGCCTCCTTGACGACAAGGGACGCCCGAAGCGCGAGATCGGCGTCGACCAGATACGCGATGTGATAGCCGATGCGCAGGTGCTGCCGAACGAGGCTGCGCGCAAGGTGTATATCATCGACCGCGCGGAGACGATGAACGCCGCCGCGCAGAACGCCGCACTGAAACTCTTGGAGGAGCCGCCCGCGGGGGCGGTGTTCCTGCTGTGCACGACGAATGCCATGCAGCTTCTGCCGACTGGGCGCTCCCGCTGCGCGGAGGTCATCTGCCAAGGGCAGGAGCAGGAGACGGACAGCGAGCTGCGTTCGCT
>CAMEHJ010000261.1 GCA_945917385.1 uncultured bacterium | reverse complement strand
CCTCGGCGTTCATTGCCTCGATGGTCGGGACGAAAATCTTCTCCATGCACTCGTCGGCTATGCTTTTTGTGTAATACGGGTTCGGCGCCACCGTACCCATACCGCCGGTATTGAGGCCGGTATCGTTGTCGCCCGCGCGCTTATGGTCCATGGAGGACACCATGGGCACGACGGTCTTTCCGTCGGTAAACGCTAAAACCGATACTTCCGGGCCTTCAAGAAATTCCTCGATGACAATATGCTCGCCGCTCGCGCCGAATTTTTTGTCCTGCATCATCTCTATGACGGCGCTCTTGGCCTCTTCCCTTGTCATGGCAATGATTACGCCCTTGCCGAGGGCAAGTCCGTCCGCCTTTATGACCGTGGGGATGGGGCAGTTTTCGACATAAGCGAGAGCCGCGTTCATATCGTCAAAGGTCTCGTATGATGCCGTGGGGATGCCGTATTTTTTCATGAGGTTCTTGGAAAAGACCTTGCTGCCCTCGATGATTGCGGCGTTCGCCCTCGGGCCGAAGCAGGGAATCCCAAGCTCTTCAAGCGCGTCAACGCAGCCGAGAACCAGCGGGTCGTCAGGCGCGACGACCGCATAGTCTATCCCCTGCTCCTTTGCGAAGGCAGAGATCGCGGGGATATCCTTCGCGCCGATATTGACGCACACCGCGTCGTCCGCAATGCCGCCGTTGCCGGGCAGGGCGAAAATCTCGGTGACATTGGGGTTCTCTTTGAGTTTTTTGATTATTGCATGCTCGCGTCCGCCGCCGCCTACAACAAGAATTTTCATATTCTCCTCCTATCAGTGGTGGAACAGGCGCATTCCGGTAAAGGCGACAACAACGCCGTGCTTATTGGCGGTCTCGATAACATGGTCGTCGCGGATGGAGCCGCCCGGCTCCGCAATGTACTGGACGCCGGACTTGACCGCGCGCTCTACATTATCCCCGAACGGGAAGAACGCGTCCGAGCCGCAGGTAACGCCGCTCTGGGTTTTGACCCACTCCTTCATCTCCTCGGCAGTGAGCACTTCGGGCTTTACCTTGAAGGTCTTTTCCCACACGCCGTCGGCAAGCAGATCCTCGTACTCGTCGGAGGTGTAGATGTCGATGGCGTTGTCCCTGTCGGGGCGGCGGATGCCGTCAACAAACTGCAGACCGAGCACCTTGGGGTGCTGGCGGATGTACCACTTGTCTGCCTTCTGACCGGCGAGCCTCGTGCAGTGGATGCGGCTCTGCTGGCCTGCGCCCACGCCGATGGCCTGTCCGTCCTTGACGTAGCAAACGGAGTTTGACTGGGTGTACTTGAGCGTGATGAGCGCGATTATCATGTCGAGCTTCGCCTGCTCAGGCAGCTCTTTATTCTCGGTCACGATGTTTTCAAGGAGCGATAAGTCAATTTTGAAGTTGTTGTGCCCCTGCTCGAAGGTAACGCCGAAAACGTCCTTGCACTCCTGCGGCGCGGGAACGTAGTCGGGGTCGATCTCAACGACATTATAGTTGCCGTTTTTCTTATGTTTAAGTATCTCAAGCGCCTCGTCTGTATAGCCGGGGGCGATGATTCCGTCGGAGACCTCGTACTTGAGGTAGTTTGCCGTGGCAGCGTCGCATACGTCGCTCAGCGCCGCCCAGTCGCCGTAGGAGCAGAGACGGTCTGCGCCGCGCGCGCGGATGTAGGCGCAGGCGATGGGAGAAAGCTCCGCACCCTCCTGCACGAAGTAGATCTGTCTGTCAACCTCGCTCAGCGGCAGGCCGACAGCGGCGCCCGCGGGAGAGACATGCTTGAAGGAAGCCGCGGACGGAAGTCCCGTCGCCTCCTTGAGTTCCTTGACAAGCTGCCATGAATTGAACGCGTCGAGGAAGTTAATGTAGCCGGGGCGGCCGTTTAGCACCTTTACGGGCAGCTCGGAGCCGTCCTTCATGTAAATGCTTGCGGGCTTCTGGTTGGGATTGCAGCCGTATTTGAGTTCAAAGCGGTTCATATCTATACCCCTTTCAGACTTTAAGCTCTCCTTCGAGCTCTGCGGAGTGGTAGCGCTCGATGACGGGCGCGCTCACCTCTCTTATAAATTCCTCCACCTGAGAGACGCTTCTGCCGATGTACTTTTTCGGGTCAAGCTGGGAGAGGATTTCCTCCTTGGTAAGCGGGATGCGTTCATCCTCGGCGATGCGGTCTATAAGGTCGTTCTGTCCGCCCTCAAGCTTGACCTTCGCGGCTGCGGCGTGAGAGTGGACGCGGATGATCTCATGCAGCTCCTGTCTGTCGCCGCCGCGCTTGACGGACTCCATCATGATGTTCTCCGTCGCCATGAACGGCAGCTTCTCCATTACTCTGCGCGTCACGACCTTTTCATAGACGACGAGGTTGGAGCTGACGTTCATGTAGATATTCAAAATGGCGTCCACAGCAAGAAATGCCTCGGCAACGGACAGGCGCTTGTTGGCGCTGTCGTCGAGGGTTCTTTCAAACCACTGGGTTGCGGAGGTAAAGCCGGGGTTGAGAGAGTCGATGATGACATAGCGGGCAAGGGCGCAGATGCGCTCGCTTCTCATGGGGTTGCGCTTATAGGGCATGGCGGAGGAGCCGATCTGGTTTTTCTCAAAGGGCTCCTCCATCTCCT
>CAMEHJ010000260.1 GCA_945917385.1 uncultured bacterium | reverse complement strand
AATAATATTCCATTAATTGCAAAAATAGAACTAATAATTATTGGTATAACTTATAATGTTTGTTCTGAGATAACATATCGGAAAAAGTGCAGAAAAATCCCCCGTTCAGTCTATACGGTTCAGGACTGAACGGGGGGGATTTTTTGATATGCAGTTGAATTATCGGCTGGAGATCACCGGCCGCGGCGGTCATGCTGCTCATAGTACGCTTTCTTGTTGAGATACATTTTTCTGTCCGCCTCCGTGAGCAGGGTCTGCATGGTGCATCCCGGCTCCCCGGCGGATATGGCATAGCCGGCGGAATACGAAATCGGCAGTTCGGGGTTTTCGCCGTTGTGCACCGTGACCGCTTCCTCAAATTCGGCAATCAGCTTTTCCGTCGTTTCCTCACCGCAGTCATGCAGCACGGCGATAAACTCGTCGCCGCCGTAGCGGCCGAGGAACGTGCGCGCGGGCATACAGCGGCGCAGGAGCTTTGAGAAGTTTCGGATAAGCTCGTTCCCGGCTTCGTGTCCGAGGGTGTCGTTTACGTTTTTCAGTCCGTTTATATCGAACATCACGAAGCAGGTCTTTTGCGGAAGCTCCGTCTCATCCTGGATGAGCGTGTTGCAGCGGTTTCTGTTATACATACCGGTGATGAAATCGACGCTTGCTTCCTGCCTCAGCTCCATCAGTGTTGTAGTGCCAAGCACGATGATATACACGAAAAACACTATCAATATGCTCGATGCGTTATTGGAGCTCCCGCTTATGTAATAGCCCGCGATGTCTACCAGTGACGCGGCAATGCACAGCATGAAGCACACGGAGGTGACGAGCATCTTGAAGTTATTTCTGTTTTCTGACCACTCCATCAGCACCGCCGAGCCGCCCGCTACCACCGCAAGTCCCACAAGTGCATGGGTAAGGACAAGACTTTCTCTCAGCGCCATGACGCCGAAAACGTGCATCAGCATTTCAAGCGCCACAACAACCGGCGCACAAAGGCACGCGAAATCAAGCAGCCTGTATTTTTTGATTCTGAATTCCTTCTGCACAAAAAGCAGGACGGAAGCGACCGCAAGGGGGAGCATGATAAGCGACACCGAGGAAAGCAGCGGCGGGCTGAACTCCATCAGCAGCGTTGCCGAGCGCATATCCATGAGCTTCCACAGCCCTATCGCCATTGAAAAGCAGGCAAGGTAAATGAGGCTGTTGGTCTGCTTATAGGCAATCAGGGTGATAATCGAAATTCCGGCAAACGCTATCCCCGCCACGAGCACAAGAAAGCTTGCGGCAATATCCGGGATATCCCGAATGATCTGCCTGTGCAGAATTTCGTAAGATGAGCCGACATAAAAAGCAGGCACTTTTCCCTTTACCTCGGAATAAAGCGGCGTCATTACAACACGAAGCTCTTTTCCCTCGTCCTTTTCATGCAGCGGGAACACCACCCAGCTTGAACCAACTCTGGGTGCACCGCCGTTATCCCCCGGTTTGAGCGAGTATGCCAGTTCGCCGTCGGCAAAAATCTCGACGCTGTGGTGAACCTGATAGAACACCAGACTGTTCTCGCTGCCGTCGGTCAGTTCAGGAATGAGAATATATTCTTTCTCAATCCCCGCCGGCGCGCCGGAGTTCTGTATTATTCTGCTGCGCTCAATATTCAGCTCATGCCGGCTTTGTTCTGTACGCGAGACATATACATCGTTTATCGGAACTCCACGGAAAACAAAAAGCGCAAGCACAAGAACCGCCGCAAAAATATACAGCCCGGAGTACCCGTAATGATACTTGCCCTTATATTTACTTGTAATTGCTTTTTCTTTCATCCGGAAACCTCAAACAATTCGTACATTCCGGCTGCGCCGCGCCCTGCATAGAGACGCGTGTTCTGCGTTTTCGGCGGCAGCGGTGCCATTTTTGTATATACTATCACATTTCTTCCGCGTATAAAAGCATTTTCTTAAAAACTTTTCCGTTATTTTTTCCAAACACCGTATGTCACCTCGCCCGCTTTTGTCCATGAAGCGCGGCACGCACCGTTATTCCCCCGTAAAACCGTCAGCGCCACTATCTCCGCCCTCGGCGCCTCAGCGCTGAAGCGGCTGAAGTTCTGGCTTCAGCGCGACGGCAGCTCCGTCATCATCTACGGCATCAGCGACGACACCGTTGAGCTTGGCCGCAGTCTGATCGCCGGCGGCACGCATAATATCATCTACGCCGGCAGCAAGCCCGACCCACCTGCGAAGCCGCGATAAATGCCGCGGGCGCTCTTGTCCGCTCTGACATTTCCGCGCTGAATCCCGACATGAAGTTTCTCAGAAGTCTCGGAAGTGACAAAGGCTCTCCGGAGCTTACGCTTTACGCTCTGGATGCGGCCGCGAATATGAACCGCGCCTACGCAGGCGCTCTGCTCTCGGCGCTTGAGACCTGCGGCGTGGATACCGTTAACGTCAGGCTCGTCATGCGCAGCAGCGACGACAGCGTGGAGAGCGGCCTTGCCCGCAGCAAGGAGCGCTATGGCTACGGTGATGTTAAGAACTTCACCGACGTCTCTCTCACATTTAGGGTTTCTTTAGTGCGAAAGAGCGACCAAACGGTGTATAAGCGGGGGTAAAAACGACCAAAAGTATG
>CAMEHJ010000259.1 GCA_945917385.1 uncultured bacterium | reverse complement strand
TGTAGCCTCCGCCGCCGAACTTGCCGCCCGCGTGCAGTACCGTAAACACGACCTCAAGCGCGCTCTTGCCCGTCTGCTCCTGAATATCCACGGGGATGCCGCGCCCGTTATCGGACACGCAGATAACGTCCCCTTCCTCTATATCAACGGTTATGCAGCTGCAATAGCCGGCAAGCGCCTCGTCGATGGAGTTATCGACGATCTCATACACCAGATGGTGAAGCCCCGAGGACGAGGTCGAGCCGATGTACATACCCGGCCTTTTTCTTACGGCCTCAAGCCCTTCGAGCACCTGTATGTTGCCCGCGCCGTATTCCTGAGTTACTTTTTCGTTTATATCTGCCATCTTCTTCCTCCTATGACCCACACTTGGCTCTCCCTCCTGGAGAGCTGTCGCCAAAGGCGACTGAGAGGGTCATTCCTACACTTATTCAATGCTTTCTCCGTATTTCAAAAACGGTTCAGCGGGAGGCGAAACGCCTCCCCTACGGTGTTTATCTATTCTTCAGCTCTTATTTTATATCTGAACCGTATCCGCATCCGCGCGTTTAAGCAGCGTGGCACTTGACATCTGGCTGAGATAAAGGGTGCGCTTCCCGCCGCTCTCGCAGACGACGAAGGACTTGGGGATATCCTCTGCCGCGTTCACAACCTGCCCGGACTTCTCCGCCATGGAGAGGTAACTTCTCGTGAGGTACGACTGGCTTGTAATATCGAGGTCGAAGATCGCGACTATTTCCGCCGTATTCACGACCGTTCCCTTTCCCAGATGAAGATACATTATCGGATCTTTCCCTTCTGTGCGTACATCACGCGCCCGCCCGTGCGGCGGGAGATGCCGTCGTCCTCGCAGCAGGTTATTATCGTCTGTCCGCCGCCGATGCGGTTGAGGACAAACTCCTGCCGCTTTGTGTCAAGCTCGCTGAGTACGTCGTCGAGCAGAAGTATCGGGTATTCCCCCGTCTCCGCGAGCAGGATCTCCCGTTCCGCAAGCTTCAGCGACAGCGCGGCGGTGCGCGTCTGACCCTGAGAGGCAAAGCTTTTGGCGGCGGCGCCGTTAATTAAAATAGTAAGGTCGTCCTTGTGCGCCCCGCTTAAAACTTGCTGACTGTCAAGCTCCGCCTGACGGTGGCTCTCCTGATGCTCGCACAAATCGTAATAAATCTCTTTCGCGGATGCAAACGTGTCTCTCACCGTGCCGACGGTTTTATATTCTATGCCGAGACTCTCTCTCCCCGCCGAGAAATCGCCGTGGATGGGAGCGGCAGTCTCGCTCAGTCTCTTTGTATATGCCGCGCGGTATCTTATAAGCTGGGCGGAGACGCGGCACATGCTGTCCGAAAAATCGTCCAGTGTGTCAAGGAGCGACGGCTTTTCCCGCCAGTCCTTCAAAATCCGCGTCTTGTGCTCGTACAGGCGGTTATACTCCGTAAGAAGCTCCGCGTACCTTGGGCGTATCTGACTTATCGCGTTATCGAGGAGTTTCCTTCTGACCGCCGCGCCCTCTTTTATAATGTTCAGATCGTCCGGACAGAAGAGCACGGTGTTTATAACCTCGCCAAGCTCACCGGCGGTCTTTTTGACGCCGTTTACCACTATCTTCTTCGCGCAGCCTGGGTGCAGACGGATGTTTATCGTCTGTTCCCTGCCGTGGCTGTAAACGTCCGCCAGAATATCCGCCGACGAGAATTCAAAGCCCACAAGCTCTCTGTCAAACCTTGTCCGAAAGCTCCTCCCGCTTGAGAGCATATACACGCTCTCAAGCAGATTGGTCTTGCCCTGCGCATTCTCTCCCGCGATGACGTTCGTGCCGGGGTCAAATTCCACGGTCTCAAAATCGTAGTTGCGAAATCCGCTGAGCGCGATGCGTTTAACGATCATCCTCTTACCACTTCAAACTCCATCCCCTGAAAGGCGACGGTGTCTCCTGGATAGAGCTTTTTGCCGCGCATGGTGCACACTTCGCCGTTTACCTTCACCATGCCCTCGCCTATAACCAGCTTTGCCTCGCCACCGGTGCCGACGGCTGACGCAAATTTCAGAAACGAATCGAGCTTTATAAAATCGGTATATATCAGTATTTTTTCCAATTTTATCATTTTCCTTTCAGCTTCCCGCGCGAAGTCTCACGGGCAGGATCATATAGGTAAAGTTCTCGGTTCCGTCGGCGGCTCTTATAATGCAGGGGGAGGAGGGGGAGTTCAGGCAGACATAAAGCTCGTCCTTGCCGGCGGCCTTGAGCGCGTCCTTCATGTACCGGTCGTTGAAGCCGATCTCAAGCCCCTCGCCGTCTCCTTCGCAGGTGCAGATATCCTCCGCGCGACCGACCGGCGTCATGCAGAGACACTCTATCTGTCCGTCGCTGAAGGTCATTCTTACGGGGCTGCTGTTTTTCTCGCTGACTATCAGAGATACTCGGTCGATGGTCTGGAGAAATTCGCTGTTATCCACCTTGATTTCGTATTTGAAACCTGCTGGGATGGACTTTCTGTAATTGAGAAATTCGCCCTCAAGCCTGCGCGAGACGATTACCGTGTCCCCCATCACAAAGGAGATATGCTTTCTGCCGACGGATATCTCAACTATCTGCTCCTCATCCTCGGCGCAGACTCTCTCTACGTCACTCAGCGCGGTT
>CAMEHJ010000258.1 GCA_945917385.1 uncultured bacterium | reverse complement strand
TGCGATGATGGAGACAAGTACCCTTGGTGTGCGGCCGCAGCGAGTCGGGGACGGTGTAAGCCCGATGCAGGTATCTTGGGGAATAACACTCCGGAGCAGCGATCTGAAAGGCAGAGACCGAGTAGGAAAGACGCGGTGCGCGGCGTTAATGCGCACGGGTTTGATGGAACTCGAAAAAGTGACCGTTATTACGGTAAGTTAGGTGGCACCGCGGATTGCAGCTATTCGTCCTAAGAAATTTATTTTTTAGGTTAGCTGCGAATTAATCCGGAGGTGTATTTTTTATGTGCGCAATTTTTGGTTTCTGTTCCCCGAAGCTCAGCGATGAGAAGGTAAAGCCCTTCTTCGACAGGACGATTTCCAGAGGCCCCGATATGTCCCGTATGGAGCACGCTGGGAGTTGCACTCTCGGCTTTCACAGGCTCGCGATAATGGGTCTGCACGAGGAGGGTATGCAGCCGTTCAAGCTTCACGGAAACATGGCTGTATGCAACG
Organism: uncultured bacterium; assembly: GCA_945917385.1. The sequence continues at coordinate 2,144 of CAMEHJ010000258.1, read as the reverse complement.
GCGAGCTGTACGGCTTTCGCCCGATAAAGAAAGAGCTTTCAAAGAAGTACAGCTTCGTTAGCGAGTCCGACTGCGAGCTTATCCTGCCCATGTACGAGGAATACGGCCTTGATATGTTCGCAAAGCTTGACGCGGAGTTTGCGATGATTATCTACGACGCTGAAAGCGACAGTCTTATCGCCGCGCGCGACCCCATCGGCATCCGCCCGCTGTACTACGGCTACTACGAGGACGGCACGATCATGTTCGCAAGCGAGCCGAAAAACCTCGTCGGACTGTGCGAGCGCGTTATGCCCTTCCCTCCCGGACACTACTGGGCGGACGGAAAGTTCGTGCGCTACGCAGACCTCACCACCGTCACCGACTACTGCACGGACGACCTTGACACCGTGTGCCGCACCATCAGGGAAAAGCTCATTGCGGGCGTTGAAAAGAGACTCGACGCGGACGCGCCCCTCGGCTTCCTGCTCTCCGGCGGACTTGACTCAAGCCTTGTCTGCGCCATCTCCGCAAAGCTTCTCGGCAGGAAGATAAGGACCTTCGCCATTGGCATGGACACCGACGCCATCGACCTCAAGTACGCGCGTCAGGCCGCCGACTTCATCGGCGCGGAGCACACCGAGGTGTACATGACCCGCGACGAGGTTATAGCCTCTCTTGAGGGACTTATCGCAATGCTCGGCACCTACGACATCACCACCATTCGCGCGAGCATGGGTATGTACCTGTGCTGCAAGGCGATACACGAGCAGACGGATGTGCGCGTATTGATGACGGGCGAGATATCCGACGAGCTGTTCGGCTACAAATATACGGACTTTGCACCCTCCGCGGAGGCCTTCCAGCAGGAGGCAAAGAAACGCATTGACGAGCTGCATATGTACGACGTTCTGCGCGCCGACCGCTGCATCGCGGTTAACTCCATCGAGGCGCGCGTGCCCTTCGGAGATCTCGACTTTGTAAAGTACGTCATGAGCATCGACCCGGAGAAGAAGCTGAACACCTACGGCATGGGCAAATACCTGCTGAGAAAGGCGTTCGCGGACGACCACATACTCCCCGAAGAGATTCTCTGGAGACAGAAGGCCGCCTTCTCCGACGCGGTCGGGCACTCGATGGTGGACGACCTCAAGGAGTACGCCGAGAGCGTTTACACGGACGAGGAGTTTGAAAAAGGCTGCGCGAAGTACGATTTTGCCCGCCCGTTCACCAAGGAGAGCCTGCTGTACCGCGATATTTTTGAAAAGTATTATCCCGGGCAGGCCGAGATGGTCAAGGACTTCTGGATGCCGAACAAGTCGTGGGAGGGCTGCAACGTGAACGACCCGTCCGCGCGCGTGCTCTCAAACTACGGCGACAGCGGAAAGTAAAATATAAACAGGGCTGAACTTTTACGAGGTTCAGCCCTGTTTTATTATATATTATATTACGGCTCAGGGAGAAGGTGCGCCTTGATAAGCGCGCGCTTGATTGCCTTGCCAAACAAGGCGGCGGCGACTATTTTCGCAAGGTCGATGGGAATGAACGGGAGCACGCACACGCTCAGCGCGTACATGACGCCGCAGTGCATCATAAGCACAAACCACACCGTTCCGAACAGGTACGCCGCCATAACGCCGAGCGCCATGCCGAGTACGCTCCCGGTGAAGCGGCCGCCGGAGCGCTTTATGAAAAAGCCCGCTATCATTATCATCGGTACAAAGCCGATGAGGTAGCCGCCGGTCGGACCCGTGAGCTTTATAAGTCCGCCCTGAAAGCCGGAAAACACCGGCATTCCGGCAGCGCCAAGCAGCATATACACGCAGTAGCTTATAAGCGCGCTTCGTGTGCCGAGAAGGTACACCACGATCAGAATGACCAGTACCGACAGTGAAACGGGGATCGGGCCTATCGGTACGGACAGCGGGCACAGCGCCGCCATCAGCGCCGTCATCACGGCGCAGGCGCACATTTTGTAAACATTTGAATTTCTGTCCATATTATTCCTCATCTGTACAGTCCGCGGTTTCGTCAGCCGCCTGACCGTCCGCAAGGTCGCAGGGCAAAACGCACATCAGATCGTCCTTTGTTGGGGCATCCATCGCGGCGACGCGGTTTGACTGCCGCACGATCATATCCTCAAAGCAGTTTCGCACGTCCCTGCC
>CAMEHJ010000257.1 GCA_945917385.1 uncultured bacterium | reverse complement strand
ATTGTATTTTTTCGCCCCGCAGCACTCTTTGTTCCATATCGATCAGATCCTGCTCATGCCACTGCGGAAAGTCCTCGGCATAGCCCTCGTGCTTCGGCGGATACACATTGTGGCCGGTTGACCACTTGTTCTTCGGGTTCTCCCACTCGTCAAACGCCTCATCCATCATCAGAAGGCCAAGTTCGTCACACAGCTCGTACATCTCGGATAAGCTCAGCTTTTTTATATCGTTGGAAGAATTTATATTCTCTAATATACTCACATTTATCCCCTGAAACTGCCCTTGGGCAATTTTTGCGTTCCCGCAATGAAGTGCCGGAGCGTTTATTTATTCCTTGTTGCAAGAGAATCCGCAAGCTTCTCCAGAAATTCCGTGTCGTCAAACGCCTCGCTGAGTACCTTCTTTGCAAAGTCGGTGAGGCTGTTTATTGTCTTTTCGCAGCCTTCCTTACCCATAAGCACCATGTAGGTGTTCTTGTTCTCCTGCACGTCGGAGCCGATAGGCTTACCAAGCTCGGCCTCGGTGCTGAGTACGTCCAGCATATCGTCGCGTATCTGAAACGCCATACCGAGCGCCGCGCCGTAGTGCGAGGCCGATTCAAGCATACGCTCGCTTCCGCCCGCCGCGGCAACGCCCATCCGGCACGCCGCAACAAGCAGCGCCCCCGTTTTACGGCTGTTGATCTCGGTAAGCTCCTGCTCTGAAAGGGGTCTCCCCTCCCACGACATATCGAGGAACTGTCCCCCGCACATACCGTCAAGCCCGACCGCCTCAGCAAGTATCTGCGCGCAGTCGGCCCTGTTCTGCGCCGGAAGCTCCGCCGAGAGAACAGAACGGAACGCCTCCGCCTGAAGCGCATCCCCGGCAAGTGTCGCGGTGCATTCACCGTACAGAACATGGTTCGTCGGCTTGCCGCGTCTGAGCGTGTCGTTGTCCATGCAGGGAAGGTCGTCATGGATAAGGCTGTAAGTGTGCAGCATCTCTATCCCGCACGCAACAGGCAGCGCCTTCTCAACGTCTCCTCCGGCAATGCGGCAGAATTCAAGCACCAGCATCGGACGAATCCGCTTTCCCCCGGCAAGGAGGCTGTACCGCATGGACTCGGCAAGGCCGCGCTGCGGCAGTTTGTCAAAGCCCGCAAAGCACTTTTCGAGTGCCTGCTCTATCATGGCTTTGTATTCATCGGCAGTATATTTATTGCTCATCTTCAAAAGGCTCCTCCACCGGCGCTCTGTCTGCGCCCTTTCTCAGCTTGACTACCTTCTGCTCTGCCGCGTCAAGCATCTTTCCGCAGGAAGCAATCAGCGCAGTCCCCTCCTCAAAAAGCTTCAGCGAATCTTCAAGTGCGAGGTCGCCCTTTTCAAGATGCCTGACTATCTCTTCTATCCTTGCAAGGGACTGTTCGAAACTCATTTTTTTAACGGCCATAACATTCTCCGTTTCATATACCTGATGCCGCAATACACGGCGCGAAATTACAGTATTTTATCGACAACGCAGTCTGCGCTGCCGTCACTGAGCCTGAGCCTGATTTTTTCGCCCTCGGAAAGCTCCGATACGCTTTTCACGACCGTGCCGTCAGCGCCGCTTGCAATCGAATATCCGCGCGACAAAACGCGCAGAGGACTCATCGCGTCAAGCGAAGATGCAAGCGCGATATACCGTCTGTGATGAAGCGACAGATTATCCGTCTGCGCCGCCGTGAGCTCATCGCGCAGCCGGTCAAGTCTCATGCGTCTGTCCTCGATCTGAACCATGTGGTCGGTCATGACGCGCTTGGTTTTCAATGTCTCAAGCCTGTCCGACAGCCGCGTGAGCTTCTTTCTCATCGCCTGGTCCGCGCGTATTTCAAAACCCGAAAGAACGTCGGAAATCTCCCGCCAGTCGGGAACAGCGATCTCCGCCGCGTTTGACGGCGTTGACGCCCTTCTGTCCGCGACATAGTCGGAGATGGTAACATCCGGCTCATGCCCCACGGCTGAAATGACGGGTATCTCGGACGCGAAGATCGCCCTTGCGACGCGCTCGTCGTTAAACGCCCATAGGTCCTCAATCGAGCCGCCGCCCCGGCCTGTGATGATAAGGTCCGCGACCTTAAATTCGTTTGCGTACCTTATCGCGCCCGCGATCTCCGGCGGCGCCTCGACGCCCTGAACGCGCACCGGCAGCAGCACCGCCTCCGTCATCGGCCATCTGCGGCCGAGAATACGCAGCATATCGTGCACCGCGGCGCCAGCGGACGAGGTAATAATGGCTATCCTGTCCGGGAATTTCGGCAGCGGTTTTTTGTGGCTATCGTCAAAAAGTCCCTCTGCTTCGAGCTTTGCCTTGAGCTGTTCAAAGGCAACCTGGAGGTCGCCCGCGCCCTCCGGCATGATGCCGGTGCTGACAAGCTGATATGCCCCGTCTCTCGTGTAGACGGATATTCGCCCGCGCACGGTGACGCCCATGCCGTTTTCAGGCCTGAACCGAAGCTTGGACGCGCTTGAGCGGAACATGACGCAGCGCAGACTGCTTTCGCTGTCCTTGAGAGTGAAGTAATGATGGCCGGAGGGATATATCTTGTAGTTTGAAAGCTCACCTCTGACGTAAACGTCAAAGAATCTCTCGTCCGATTCGATGAGTCCCTTTATGCAGCCGTTAAGCTCCGTTACGG
>CAMEHJ010000256.1 GCA_945917385.1 uncultured bacterium | reverse complement strand
ATACGTAGTTTCGCCCCGGCAGATAAAGCTCACCGATTATTGGGCCGTTCATCTGTGTGTGATTGCCGACGATTATGCACGGCTCGTCCGGCAGGTTTTCCGCTCCGACAATTTCGGGTTTTCGGTAAAACGTCTTAACAAAAAATCTGAGCACCTTGAACATTGTGCTCTGCTTTTTCTCTTCCATATGGTCACGCCTTTCACAACAGGCAAATATACTCCCAAATTTTAAGAAAATCATAAATAATTTCTGAATTAATCATTAACAATTTGCCGGTCGGAAACACATCTTAACGCACGCACAGCCCGCTTCAAACGAAGCGGGCTGCCGTTTAAGGTATATTACGCGAGGTTCAGTCTGTTTTTCAGGAAGTATTTCGTGGGCAGATAGAAGATAAGGCAGAGAAGCAGCCCGTAAAGTATCATTCCGATGAACGCGATATGGACGGACAGGCTCATGCCCGCGCCGGTCACCGCCCAGTCTCTGAATGTGCTCCAGTACGGGTCAAGCAGAAATCTCTCGGCAAGGCTCATAATTGCGCCGCCGACGGTGTTGAGCAGGATAATCATGGCGAAGAAGGTGACTACGCTAAGCAGCTTCTTGTGATTTTTAAAGCTGTAACCGATCGCCATTGCGGAGTAGAAGCGCAGGCAGATTTCCGCCGTGAACACCACCGCGCCGATTATCAGCTCGAGCACATAACCGACCGTATGCGCGATGCCCGCCGCCGTGCTGCCGCCGCCGAGGCGAGCAAAGCCGCGGCCGAGCACTTCACCAAGCCCCTCAAAACCTCTCATAATGCTTCCGATCGCCTGCGTGTCCGCCGAGAATATCATGAGCAGCATGGATAAGCTGATGAGCGCAACGCAGGCAAACCACACGACGGAGACGATGAGCTTTGAGAAAATGTGTTTATCCACGCTCACGGGCAGTGTAAACATCAGATACCCCTCGTCTCCGAGCAGGTTTTTCTCGAATCTCTGAAGCATGATAACAAGCGCGACAATCCCAACCGAGGACAGCGCCGCAAAATACGCGCACAGAATAAAGATGCCGATGGCATTGAAAAGCGGTATACTGTCCGGGTTATCAAGAATCCTTGTGGAAAAGCCCGCCATAACGGACAGCACAATAATTGCCGCGAACAGGGGCAGCATGATGCGCCCGGTAGCGCGAAATTCGTGTTTAATAAGTTTTCTCAGCATTTGAATACCTCCCTGAACAGTCCGTCAACGCTCTTGCCGTACTGCTCTCTGATGTCGTCAACGCTCGCCTGCAGGCTTATCTGCCCCTTGTTGATGAAGATAACGTCGTCGAGTATGTTCTCTACATCGCTTATCAGGTGGGTCGAGATGATGACGGACGCATCCTCCTCGTAGTTTTTGATTATGGTGTTGAGGATATAGTCCCTTGTTGCGGGGTCAACGCCGCCAATCGGCTCGTCAAGCAGGTAGAGCTTTGCCCGGCGGCTCATGACCAGGATGAGCTGCACCTTTTCCTTTGTGCCCTTGGACATCTGCCCGATACGCTGTTTTTTGTCAAGATTCAGTCTCGCCAGCATCTCCTCCGCGCGCGCCCGGTCGAAGTCCTTATAGAAGTCCTCGTACATATCCATGAGCTTTTCCGTGCTCATCCATTCGGGCAGAACCGTCTTGTCGGGCAGATAGCTGACAAGCGCCTTTGTCTCCACGCCGGGATTCATTCCGCAGATACGCACCTCGCCCGAGTCGGGGGTGAGCAGTCCGTTTGCAAGCTTTATAAGCGTGGTTTTGCCGCTGCCGTTCGGGCCGAGCAGGCCGACCACCCGCCCCGGCTCTACCGTCAGACTTACTCCGAGCACGCCTTTTTCCGCGCCGAAGCTTTTCGTCAGCGCCGTACATTCAAATACCGCCATTGTTATCCTCCTCATTCTTTTCTTCAAGCAGGGCTATGATCTCCGCCCTGTCGTAGCCCAGTCTTTCCATGGATGAAATAAACTTGCTGATATGCTCCTGTGCCAGAGCCATTTTCGCCTTTTCTATGATACTCACATCCTCCGTAACAAATCTCCCGCTGCTGCGCTGGGAAAAAACCAGCCTCTCTCGCTCAAGCTCCTGAAACGCCCTCTGCATCGTGTTCGGGTTGACGCCCGCCTCGGATGCAAGGTCGCGCACGGTGCTCATCCTCTCCCCCGGCGGAAGCTCGCCGGACACGATGGCAAATTTAATCTGGGATATAAGCTGAGTATAGATGGGCATATCGCTGTTGAAATGCCACTTCAAATATCTCCGCCTCCTTTTTGTGTTATTGTATTAAGTGATTAATACAATAACACAGTGTTTCCATTCTGTCAACACCCTTTTGAAAATCTTAATAATCTTAATAATTGAACCGTGTGCATATTTAAAAGAACCCTGCCCCCTCTTGGCTCTCCCTCCGTGAGAGTGTCAGCAAAGCTGACTGAGAGGGCATCAACTTACACAAAGGAACGGCACGCAGGCCGTTCCCTACACTCACCCAAAAATTCTTTTCGTAGGGAACGGCACGCAGGTTGCTCCCTGCACGCATCCAAAAAATTTTCGTAGGGAACGGCCTGCGTGCCGCTCCATTTTTTCTTTCCTTGAGCATAAGAAAACGCCCGAAGAAACCTTGATTTCTTCGGGCGTCAATTCTGACTT
>CAMEHJ010000255.1 GCA_945917385.1 uncultured bacterium | reverse complement strand
AAAACTCACGTTCTCCGTTTTTGTCTAAGGTCACGAAGGCAGGCGTTGTGAACACGTCGTCCGCGATGACGATTCCTGAGGTGTTTACGCCGATCTCAGACATGGTTTTTACAAGTCTATGTCCGAAAGCGTCGTTTCCGACTTTAGCTATAAGAGCCGTTTTGGTACCGAATTTCGTCAAAGACGCTAAAAAATTTGCCGGAGCGCCGCCCGGATGTGCCTGCATTTCGGGATACCCGTATTCATCGGTTCCGACACTGGTAAAGTCAATAAGAAGTTCTCCGATTGCAACAACATCACACATTTCTGACTGCCTCCGGCATTATTTTTTGCATTTTTAATAATTATTTCTTTTCGGGCAGTTCGCTGACGGCGGTTGCGCACAGGATGAGCGCGGCGCCCAAAAGCTCCGCCGCACCAAGCTTCTCCGAAAGGAGCAGCGCAGACAACACTACCGCGACCACAGGGTCAATATATCCGTAGAGAGCGACAGTCTGCGCACTGAGAGCACCCATACTGCCGAAATACATGGCATACGCAAGGCCGGTGTGGATAAACCCGACGGCGAGTACCATGACTATACCGAGCGGCGTGACCGTACCCTGAAGAACGTTTCCGGAGATTAGCACATACGGCAGAAGCACGACCGCCGCGGTGCCGAGCTGGCACACGGTCTTGTCATAGACGGGTATATCCCTTATCTTCTTGCCGCAGAGTATTACCCCGGCGTAAAACAGCGCCGCCGAGAGACCGAACGCAACGCCCTTGAAATCGGAGCTTGTTCTCTCAGCGCCAAAAACGCCGGAGACAAAAGCCATGCCCGCAAGCGCCGCAGCGGTACATATAAGCTTTCTCACCGTCATCCGCTCTTTCAGCAGCAGCGGAGACAGGAGCATTACGATTATCGGCGCCATGTAATAGCACAGAGTCGCCACGGCGACGCTTGTGTAATTATACGCTTCAAAAAGCAATATCCAGTTCAGTCCGAGAAGCACGCCCGACAAAAGCAGCATACGCGCGTTGCTCCTGATTGCGGCGCGGGATAGCTGCTCTTTCCTCACAGCCATAAGCGCAAGCAGAGAGAGCATACCGATAAAGCCCCTCGCCATTGCAAGTGCCGCTGAGCCGAGCGGTATATAGCGCCTGAATATGCCTATGGTGCCGAAGATCAGCATCGACCCCGCCAGCATCAGTCTGTCTTTATTTAAGTTTCCCTTTTCTTCTGCGTGCACGGGCTTCACATATCCTTTTCAAGTATCAGGTCGATAAGAGCCTTGAATGTATGCTTCACTCTCTCGGTGGTTTCGGTGACATCAAGATGACTCAGCGGCTGGTCAACGATACCGGCGGCGTAGTTTGAGATGCAGGATATGCCGAGCACCTTTATGCCGCAGTGCGCGGCGACGATCGCCTCCGGCACGGTGGACATGCCCACGGCGTCCGCCCCGACACAGGCCGCCATGCGGATTTCGGCGGGCGTTTCAAAGCTGGGGCCGGTGAACATCATGTACACGCCCTCTTCAAGCTCGATGCCGGCATCACGAGCGGTATTTTTGACCTTATCGCGCAGGTCCTTCGGATAGGCGTAGGTCATGTCCGGGAATCTCAGCCCGAACTCCTCAAGATTCTGTCCTATAAGGGGGTTATAGCCGGAGTAATTTATATGGTCGGAAATCAGCATAAGCGTGCCGGGCTTGAAGTTCTTATTCACGCCGCCGGCCGCGTTGGTGATAATAAGCGTCTCGACGCCGAGCTTTTTCATAATTCGCACGGGCATGGTGATTGCACGCTGGGAATATCCCTCGTAATAATGGACTCTCCCCTGCATGGCAATTACTGTCTGCCCCTTATGCTCGCCTATCACAAATCTTCCGGCATGGCCGCTGACGGTGGACACGGGAAATTCGGGCAGCTCGCTGTACGGGACGAAAACGGGGTTTTCTATCGCGTCGGCATACTCGCCCAGCCCACTGCCGAGTATAAGTCCTACCTTGGGGACGAGCGCGGTTTTTGCGCGGATTATTTCAACACTTTTATTGATTATTTCCATTTCGGTCATGGCAGGTTCCTCCAAAAATTAATTGACTCAATTATACATTATTGCCCGCCTTTTGTCGATACGCTTATTTGCAGAGCCTTGGGAGCGCGGCGCGGGAGAGTTCAAACAGGCCGTGCTTGTTGCAGTAATACAGCAGCTTTCGCGTGCCGATATATTTTACCCTTGCCTCGGCATTTCCTTCGGGATAGAGCTTTATTATCTGAACACCGTTATCCGTAACGGCGGCGATGAAGGAAATGTAGTGCGTGCGCGTCATGTCGTGGTTGACTGTGACAAAATACTCGTCCTCGACAATGCTGCACTCGACTTCATGTTCACTGTCGGGCGCTTCCGCTTCAAGCGGAGGGAGGGTTATCCCGCAGCAGCTCACCACCGCGTCGCCTGTCGAGCAGATCACATTGCCGCAGATGGGGCAGACATAGATGCGGCTTTTGAGCATATTTGAGGCGCGGTTATTGTTCGTGACATTGTCGCCGGACATAAGCTCTATGACCGAAATGCCGAGCGCGGCGGCAAGCGGCTCGATAAGCGTTATGTCGGGATAGCCCTTGCCCGTTTCCCTTAGTTAAAGATATTGTTGGGTATCTCAAGATGTGTCATTCG
>CAMEHJ010000254.1 GCA_945917385.1 uncultured bacterium | reverse complement strand
AGCTTGACATTCTCAAGATCCGCCCCCGCGCCCGTCTCGGCTACGCAGACTACACCACCGTCACCGAAGTGTTTGAAAAGCGCGTTGACAGCATGAGAGGCGAGCCCATTCCCGGCAGCTACGGATGGATGAGCCCCACGCAGGGAAAATAAGATATTGCCCTCAAAAAAAGCTCTCCGCTTTCGCGGAGAGCTTTCACATGATAGACGATAAACCAAAAGCCCGGATTTTCCGGGCTTTTGGTTTACATAATTATTAGATGCCGAACTCGGCAAAGACCTTGTCGTTGTCAGCGCCGATCGCGTGGGCAACCTCTGCGGAGGCAGGCTCCATAGTGCCGAAGTGAACAGGGGGCTGTGCAAGGGTGACGTCGTCGCCGCTGGGGTAGGTGATGGGCGCCATATAGCCGTTGACAAGCGCCTGTTCGCTTCTGTGGTTGTCCTTGAAGTGGGCGAGCTTGGAGGCGACAATGTCGGCGGCCTCAAGGTCGCGGATAAAGTCGTCGCCGTTGAGCTTGGAAGCGCGCTCCTCGAAGATTTTGATGCACTCTTCTCTGCGCTGGGGGTCGAAGGTGGCCTGTTTGGTGTTGTAGCGAACGTCGTCGATCATGTCCTCTGCGCCGATAGCCTTGCAGAATGCAGGCCAGTAGCGCTCATACTCGTTGACGACGGGGAGAATCCACTGACCGTCCGCAGTCTTGTAGGGAACACCCATCGGGCCGCCGGTGTAGCGCTTTCTGGGCCACTCGTAACCCCACTGGGTGCCGGTGGACATGATGGAGAAGAGCCACATGGCCGCGCCGTGGAGGGAGATGGAGACATAGTCGCCCTTACCGGTGCGGGTACGGTTGAAGAGTGCGGTTCCGATTGCACCGGCGAGAATGGTGCCGCAGACGAGGTCGCCAAAGCCCATGGGCAGGTAGATGGGGTATGCGCCGGGGGCATCGACCATCATGTCCTGAATGAAGCCGGCGGAGGCGAACATGGCGATAGCGTCAAAGCCGGGGAAGTCTACCTTCGGACCCTTCTCGCCGTAGCCGAGCAGCATGGCGTAAACAAGCTGCGGGTACTTCTCTTTCAGGGTGTCAAAGTCAAGACCCAGCTTCTTGAGGGGCTTGGGACGGTTATTGGTGATAAAAACGTCGGCCTTTTCAAGGAGCTTGTGGAGCTTTGCCATGTCTGCCTCGTCCTTGAGATTGAGGCAGACGGCATCCTTGCCGCCGTTAAGAGTATCGTAAATGGGGTTTTCGTCTGCGGTAGCGGGGCACCAGAGAGTCGGTCCGAATTTCCTTTCGACGTCGCCGGAGGGGGCTTCGACCTTGATGACGCGTGCGCCCTGAGTTGCCAGAACCCGGCCGCAGGAGGGAGCCGCGATATAAGTAGAAAGTTCAACTACGGTAATACCTTCCAGAAGTTTCATAAAATACTCCATTCTGTAACTCGCGTGCTGAGCCGCGAAGCAACAAATATGTATTTTTTCTCAGCGAATTCATTATATCAATATTTTAACAATTCATAAACGGTTGGTATTGACAATTTTTCTGTGAGAAAACGACGAAACTTTTGGAGAGATATACTAAATCTTTTTTTGCTCGCAAAACTGTTGTAAATATGAGCAGAACTGTGCTATTATTTCTAATATTAAAAGGATAATTATTTAACTAACAAAAATTAACACAGAAACGGAGAAAACAAAATGGAACAGTACAAACCTCTTGCAGGCGTTAAGGTCGTAGAGCTTTCACTGATGGTAGCGGCGGCTGCCTGCGGCAGAATGATGGCAGACTGGGGCGCAGATGTCATAAAGCTTGAAAATACCAAGGGCGGAGACAATTTCCGCAAGTGGCCCATTACCATCGGCGCACCGGCGGACGATGAGTGCAACCCCCTTTTCGACAATCTCAACGCCAACAAGCGCGCGATCAGCGTTGACACAACGACCGAGGCAGGCCGCGAGATAGTCTATAAGCTGCTTGAGGATGCCGATATCTTTCTCACCAATATCCGCACCGCCGCGCTCAGAAAGCAGGGCCTTGACTACGATACGCTGAAAGAAAAATTCCCCAGGCTCGTCATGTGCCAGATAGACGGCTACGGCGAGAAGGGCGCCGAGTCCGGCAGACCCGGCTACGACAATACCGCGTTCTGGGCAAGAGGCGGCTTTTTGTACAGCCAGTCCGTCTACGGCGACAGCCCCGACGCCTACCCGGTATATATGCCGATGGGATTTGGCGATACCACCTGCGCGCTCGGCATGATGGCCGCCGCGCTTGCGGCACTGCACGCCGCCCGCGAGACCGGCAAGGGCGACAGAGTATCCCTCAGCCTATACGGTACCGCCGCATGGCTTGCGAATATCCTCGTCACCGGCTCCGAGTACGGCTTCAAAATGCCCAAGAGACGTGAGAACTCCAGCCCCTTCGGCGCGCCCTACAAGTGCAGCGACGGCCGCTGGTTCATGCCGCAGATCGTCAACTTCGCACGCGACCATGAGATTTTTTTCAAGCTGCTCGGCTGCGACGACATGATAGGCGATCCGCGCTATGCTTCCAGACCCAACTTTAATAAGGTAGAGATCTGCAAGCCGGTTATGGAGCGCTTTGAGAAGATATTCGCCACAAAGACTGCGGAGGAGTGGTTTAAGATATTCGACGGAGAGGGACTCTGCTGCGAGATC
>CAMEHJ010000253.1 GCA_945917385.1 uncultured bacterium | reverse complement strand
TTCGACAACGAACTTTCTGAGCTGTTCAAGGTGGGTGGAGCCGCAGTCTACGTTGATGTTCAATCCGTCGGGTCTGTTGCTGATAACGTAGGTGTCCGCGCCGAGTGCGTCAAACACGCTCTTCGCCATCTGCCATGTGCTGCCGTTTGCGCAGTCAAGACCGATCTTTTTGCCCTTGTAGGAGCGCGTCGCCAGAGAGATGAGGTAGCCGATGTAGCGGTTTCTGCCGGCGGCGTAGTCGATGGTGCAGCCTATTTTGTCCCGTTGAGCGTAGGGCAGCGCCTCATTGGAGTCGAGATATGCCTCAATACCGTCAAGCAGGCTCTCCTCCATTTTTTCGCCGTCGCCGTTTATGAGCTTTATGCCGTTGTCGTAGTAGGGGTTGTGGCTTGCGGAGATCATGATGCCGCAGTCGAAGTCATCCGCCCTTGCGATGTAGGAAACGCTCGGCGTGCTGGTGACGTGCAGGAGATAGGCGTCCGCGCCGGAGGCGGTAAGACCCGCGCAGAGCGCAGATTCAAACATATAGCTGGAGCGGCGGGTGTCCTTGCCGATAACTATCTTTGCCTTATGCTCCCTGCCGTAGTACCAGCCGAGGTAACGGCCGATTTTGAAAGCATGGTCAACCGTCAGATTGACATTGGCCTCTCCGCGAAAGCCGTCGGTTCCGAAATATTTGCCCATTGGAATTCCTCCTAAAATGTCTGGTTTAAAGTTTTTCTGCCGCGCAGGTGTCGAGATAGAGTGTGACCTGCAGCGGTATCTGTAAAAAGGCAGCCGGGATCAAACTGTCCGTCCTGCCGTAAACAGCCTTGAATACGATGTCCGCCTTCTCTTCTCCGGCGGCAAGTACAATGATGTCCTTTGCGCACATAAGCGTTTTGATGCCCATTGTCACAGCGCGCTCTACGTTTTCACAGCCTGCGCCAAGCTCGCGTCTGGTGCTCTTTGTGAGCTTCTGGACGCGGGTAAATGTCTCAAACTGCGTCCCCGGCTCGTTATAGCCGATGTGCCCGTTCATGCCTATGCCGAGCACCGCGAGGTCAATGCCGTTAACACCGGAAATCAGCTTGTCATATCCGGCGCAGTTTTCCTCGTCCGGGAAGAATACGTTTTCCCTGTTTATATCAATCCTGTCAATCAGCTCGTTTTCAAGCTTTTCGCGCAGACTTTTTTCTTTATCCGCGCCGACAAGCTCCGCCACGGCGAAGATGCGTGCTCTTGAAAAGCTTATCTCGCCGTCGGCACACATTCCGGATAGAAGTGAGTACAGCTTCTCCGTGCTTCTTCCCGCCGTCAGCGCAAGAACACTGTCCGGCTTCTCGCGCAGAGTGCGTCTTATATGCTCCGCCGCTTTCAGGGCATTTTCATTTTCCGCCGAAATAACAGTTTTCATAGTCAAAACCTCATACTCCGCATTAAACGGGGCAAACTAAGCCCATGTCAATTTTATTTATACGCACAATAATAATATATTCCGTGCTCCTGCTGACGATGAGGCTTCTCGGCAAACGCCAGCTCGGTGAGATGGAGCTTTCCGAATTTGTCCTTGCCGCGCTCATCGCGGACATCGCCGCCATCCCGCTCCAGGATATCGGCATACCCATGATAAACAGCCTTGTGCCGATTGCGGTGCTGTTCGGGTTTGAGTTCGCGATATCCGCTCTGTCACTCAAAAACATCCGCCTGAGGAAGTTTCTTTTCGGCAAGCCGAGCGTGCTCATCTCAAACGGGGTCATCGACCAGGGCGAGCTGCGCCGAAGCTGCTTCACCCTTGACGAGCTGATGCAGGAGCTTCGAAAGCAATGCTGCCTCGATATCAGTCAGGTCGAGTACGCGATACTTGAAACCGACGGGAGACTGAACGTCTTTCTCTATCCGGAGCATATGCCGGCGACCGCGGGTCAGCTCGGTATTCAGACCGAAACCGGCGCGTACCCCACAATGATCGTCTGCTCCGGGCGTGTGCTCGGTGAGAATCTGAAATTCATGGGGCGGGACAGGCGCTGGCTCGATAAGGAGCTTTCATCGCGCGGCTTCAACTCCCCCTCCGAGGTGTTTCTGATGACGCTCAATCGCGCAGGCGGGATATACATTGCGGGAAAGGATGAAAATCAATGAAGCGTGAAGCTGTGGCAGCGGCGCTCTTTTCAGCTCTGATACTGTTTTCTTTTTGGAACCTGCGCAAGATAGACAAGCTGACAAATGAGATGACCCGCCTTCTTGAAAGCTCCGAAGCATCGGCAGAAAGCGGCGAATTGGACGACGCTCTTGGTTACGCCGAAAAAGCGCTTGAGGTATGGCTGAGTGCCGAGGGGCACACGCACATTTTCATCCGCCACTCGGAGATAGACGGCACAAGCGACGCATTTTATGAGCTGCTCTCCGCCATTAAAGACGGCGACGCCCTTTCCCCTGCCTACGGTAAGCTTCTCTACCACATCGACAGCATCTCCGGCATGGAGCACGTCAGCATCGGGAGTATATTGTGACCGTCACTTCTCAAGCAGAAGCTTTGAAAGCTCCTCCATAAAGGTGTTGATGTCCTTGAAGCTGCGGTATACGGAGGCGAATCGGACATAGGCTACTTCGTCAACCTGCTTGAGCCTTGCCATCACCATCTCCCCTATATCGACGGTGCTGATTTCGCGCTCAAGATTGCTCTGAAGCTCCTGCTCGA
>CAMEHJ010000252.1 GCA_945917385.1 uncultured bacterium | reverse complement strand
GCCGCTGGCGTTGAGGTCGTGACCCCGACCGCCGAGGCTCTTCAGGAGTTCATCGACGCTGATAAGGCTTTCCAGCAGAAGAAGATAGCCGAGTGGGGCGTTGAGGACATCGTCAACGAGGCTCTCGAGTACGTCGCTGCAAACGCAAAATAATCGTTCCGCAAATCGCTTTCCGGAGAGCCCATACCGGCTCTCCGGAATTTCAGGTATTCTTAAAGTAAGCGCCGTTTCCAATCCGAAACCGAAAGAGAGTGAATTATGAAAAAACTCTTAAATGCCTATTATAAAATCGACGACTGCGTAGAGATCGCCATCAAATACCTGTGCGCGCTGCTGCTGGGGATAATGATAGTGGTCTGCTTTGTGAACACTTTCTCCCGCTATGCGCTGCATCACTCCTTCAGATGGGCTGAGGAGATCATCATCTACTGCGCGGTGTGGGTCACCTGCGTGGGCGCATCGCTCACCGCAAGAGCCGACGACCATGTCACGCTCGACCTGCTGCAGGAGCTCGTAAAGAATCCCAAGGTCAAGGCGGTTCTCTATGCGCTCACGCGCACGCTGGCCTGCTTCTTCCTGCTGGCGCTCATGCCGGCGGCAATTGAAATGGTAAAGATCTATGGGCCGAGATACTCCACCTCCACGCACCTGCCGCTGTGGGTGCTGTATGTGTCGTACCCCGTCGGCTCCATTGCTATGGTGCTGGGCTACCTGCGCATCACGCCGGTAAAGGTCAAGGCACTCTGGACAAACACTGTTGAAAAAACCGAGTTTGAGAAAATCAATGAAGGAGAGATAGAATAATGTTAATAATTGCCTGTATTTCTCTTCTTGCACTGATGCTGCTCGGCGTTCCCATCACGTTCTCCCTGCTCGGCGCGGGCTTCCTCGCCGTGCTGCTCGGCGATGGCGGACTGCCGATGTATATGAACTGCCGCGGCTTCATCAGCGGCGTCAATTCGTTCACGCTGATGGCAATACCGTTCTTTATGATATCCGGCTCGATCATGAACCAGGGCGGACTTTCCAAGCGCATCATCCAGTTCTGCTCGTCCCTGTTCTCCTGGCTGCGCGGCGGTGTCGGCATCGTCTGCGTCGCGGCTAACATGATCTTCGGCGCAGTTTCCGGCTCCGGCACCGCGGCTGTCGCGGCTATCGGCTCCATCACCGCGCCCGATATGGAGAAGATCGGCTACAAGAAAGAGTTCACCGGCGCAATGATCGCGGGCGCCGCGTCCACCGCGCCTATCATCCCGCCCAGCAACGTTATGATAATCTTCGCGTCCATCACCGGCCTTTCCATCACCCGTATGTTCCTTGCCGGTTACACCCCCGGCCTTGCCATCGGCCTTATCCTGATGGTGATCTGCCACTTCTACGCGAAGAAGCACAACATCGACTATGGCGGAAAGTTCCACCTCAAGGCTGTTATCAGCTCCCTCGGCGAGTGCTTATGGGCACTGCTGATGCCGCTCATTATCATCGTCGGCATCACCGCGGGCTTCTGCACCCCGACCGAAGCCGGTGCCATCGCCTGCGTCTACGGCCTGTTCGTCGGCGTGGTGTTCTACAAGGAGCTGGATTTCGAGAAAATCAAGAAGGTTCTCTTCAGCGCGGCTGAGGGCACCGGTCAGGTGCTGTCCCTGTACGCGGCATCCACCGTGTTCGCTTACATATTCACGGTCGAGGGCTTCGGCGTCAAGTTCCAGGAATGGCTGATGAACGTCTCCTCCGGCAGTGCTATCGTTATCGAGCTGCTCATCGCGGCATTCGTTCTGCTGATCGGCTGCTTCATGGAGCCTGTCGCGGTCATGCCCGTTATCCTGCCGCTGGTGTTCCCGCTGCTCCAGCAGCTGGGCTGCAACATGGTCCAGTTCGGTCTTATGTTCTCGATATGCACCATTATCGGCGGTCTGACTCCTCCTGTCGGCAGCTACCTGTTCGTCACGGTCACTGTCGTCAAGACGGGCGTTACAAAGCTGATCCCGTGGATGATGGTCATGATCCTTGTCGACATCGTTGTCGTCGCGCTCGTGACCTTTGTTCCCAGCTTCTGCACCTGGCTGCCCGACCTGCTGCTCGGACCGATGTAAAAGCATTTATAAAAACGCACAGAAAGCGGACACTGTCCGCTTTTTGTGCGTAGATGAATAGCATTATTTTTCGGAGCTTTACTATGGATAACAAATACAGCGTGTACCGCCAGATACGGTACGACAGGACTTACAGGACCCTCGGCAGAATGAACTGGATACGGGTAGTGCTCGGTGCAGTGCTGCTGATCTCGATATTCTTCATATCGGGAACGGTGTCAGAATATTTCGCGTCGAGGGGAAGCTATGCCCTTGCGGAGAAAATGATGCTCGCCCCGGCGTGGATGGAGAAATACAAGCCGGAGACGAAGGCATACCTTGAAGCCGGTGCACTGTATGAGGGCGGCGACTACGACGGCGCGTATGACGCGGCGGTCAGCGTCGACATCGGAGAGCTCTCCGACAGCAAGAAGACGGTCTACTCCGCGATATGCACGGCGCTGTATGAGCACTTCGACGCGGCGGGGGACACCGGACGCACTGAGGAGCTGAGCGAAAGAATACGGCAATGCGATGTTAGTAATGCTGAATGAATAAAGCATCAGCCTCCGGCGGAGCAATGAAGCTCTGCCGGGGGCTGGCATTTTCATATCGGCTCAAACT
>CAMEHJ010000251.1 GCA_945917385.1 uncultured bacterium | reverse complement strand
ATTTCATATGCCCCAACACTTTAATTATAACCCGCGCTTTCGTGCTTTTTCAAGTGTAAAATGCAGGCTCTTTCCAATTTCTCCTTATTGCATAGTTTCGCGCGTTCAGCTTCATTTATTCTGCGAATTGCAAAGGGCGCGAAAATTTGGTATCCTTTAATCACAGAAAGGGATGGTACCCTATGTACATAAATCGAATCGATGAAAAAATCTGATTTGGGAGTGAGTCCGATGTACATGTAAACCACCGTTCGGCTGGTACGGGCGGGAAAAATCCATAGAAATGAGAGGTAACCAATGATGTTAGATACTAAGAATTCAGAGAAGTAAGCCCTGATCGAATTTGTGTGCGGTCAGGGCTTACTTCGTTTTAAACCGCTTTTCTCACCGGGCATCAGGGGGCTTGTCAAAGCCGTTTCGCGCCGGACGGTTTTGACAAGCTTCTTCTTCGCTTTGATGCTGCTTCAATACCCGCGGAGCATGCCCCGCGGGTATCGAAGGAAATATGAAATTGGGAAAAATAAGAAGAGGGTATTTCTTATATTTCTTTTTTAGTTTAGTCGCGCGGCTCGCTTCTGCCGTTCAAAACATCGCCGGTGCGTGCGTCGATGGTGTAGTCGTACTCGGTCGTGAAGGTCTCAAACTCCACGTCGTACCACGCCTTGCCGCCCTTCTTTTCAAATTCTGCGTCCTTTTCTATGACTTCGTCTGCCGTGACGCCCGCGTCCTTATACGCACACTCAAGCGCCGCCGCCTTGCCGATATAGGCATTGCCGCGCATGACGAAAAACACGGCAACCGCCGCGACAGCTATGATAACGATGGCCGCGATAAGAATTATTCTTGTTTTTTTATTCATGCTCTTTTCCTCCCCGATTTGATGGTTTAATAATACTGCTGATTTTTAAGAAAATTATTAATACTTTTCTAATTTATTTCCTTCATTATATAATCGGAAGATGAGAGAGGGGGACAATACCATGCGTATTCTTGTATGCGAGGACGAAAAGCATCTCAACCGGATAATCTCCGAGGCCGTCGAGGACGAGGGTTACAGCGTGGATAGCTGCTATAACGGGCTTGACGCGCTCGATTATATCGAGGGGGCGGACTACGACGTCATAATCATGGACGTCATGATGCCGAAGCTGGACGGCTTTGAGGTGGTGCGCCGCATGAGAAAGAAAGGAAACGCCACGCCCATTCTGTTTCTGACCGCGCGCGACAGCGTTGCCGACAAGGTGGAGGGACTGGAGAGCGGCGGAGACTACTACCTCACCAAGCCCTTTGATTTTAAAGAGCTTATCGCGGTCGTGCGCGCCATGACGCGAAAATATACCGGCAACCGCTCCAATATCTACACGATCGCCGACCTGACGCTCGACGCAAACGCCAAGACCGTCACTCGCGCCGGGAAAAATATCGAGCTTACCGCCAGGGAGTTTTCCCTGCTTGAGTACATGATAAGAAACCGCGGGGTCGTACTCTCGCGCGAGATGATCGAGAACAATCTCTGGAACTACGACTATGAGGGCGGCACAAACGTCGTGGATGTCTACGTCGGATACCTGCGGAAAAAGATGGACACGGGCTTTTCAAAGAAGCTCATCCACACCGTGTGGGGTACCGGCTGGGTACTGAGGGAGGACTGAGGAATGTCTGCAAAAATGCGCATCACGCTGTGGATAACGCTGATGATGCTGCTTCTGGCGGCGCTGGTGCTGACCTTCGTTTTCGTCGTAAACGCAAACTCCATCACCGACGACCCCGCTGGCCGTCTTGTCAAGGTCGTGCAGAGAAACGCCTCTCAGGTGGAGTACGAACACGGGAAATTGGAATGGGACGACCTTTACACCTACAAGCGCGGGGTTTACTGTATATTCTATGACGAAGATTTTGACGTACTGAGCGGCGCGGCGCCGGAGGGCTTTAACATCCATGTGCCTGTCGAGCAGAACGTCGTGCGCACGGTGGAGGCAGAAAACGACTCCTATTTCGTATACGACCAGTATGTCGATATGGAGATAGCGGGGCTGTGGATACGCGGCATTGTCTCGACAAGCGACCGCTCCGGCCTGATGCACACGATAGTGGTGCTGACGCTGACGCTTCTGCCCGCGCTGATAGTCATATCGCTCGGCGGCGGCTGGATAATCGCATGGAGCGCCTTTCGCCCGATGGAGCGCATCGTCAACACCGCAAACGAGATATCGGACACCGGCGACCTCACGCGGCGCGTGGGGCTTACAAAAGGGCCAAAGGAGCTGCATCTGCTGAGCCGCGCCTTCGACCGTATGTTCGGCAGGCTTGAGCAGTCCTTCCTCGCGGAGCGGCAGTTCGCCTCCGACGCCTCGCACGAGCTGAGAACGCCCATCACCGTCATCCTTGCCGAGTGCGACCGCGCGAAGCGCAAGGCAAAGACCCCGGATGATTTTCTCCAGTCCATCGCCGTTATTGAGGAGCAGGGGCAGCATATGTCCGAGCTTGTGCAGTCGCTTCTCGCGATGACGCGCATACAGCACGGCACCGACAAATACCCCCTGCGTCGCGGGAATATCAGCGAGTTCACGCTCGCCTGCTGTGAGGAGTTCATGCCGGAGGACAGCCGCGGCATAAGCTTCACGGCGGACGTGCCCGACAATATTGAGGTCAAGTTCAACCCCTCGCTCATGTCGCGTGTCGTGATAAACCTGCTTCA
>CAMEHJ010000250.1 GCA_945917385.1 uncultured bacterium | reverse complement strand
GTCTCTCCGTGCTGGCGGAGGAGTTTCACCTCAATCCGCAGTATATCAGCCAGCTATTCAAAAGCGAGATCGGTGTAAACTTTCTGGCATATCTCACGGGTATCCGCATGGAAAAAGCGAAGAAGCTTCTGCTGACAACGCCTCTGTCCGTCGCGGAGGTGTCGGAGCAGTCAGGCTATGCCGACTACCGCGTGTTCACCAAGGTGTTCAAAAAATCCGAGGGCGTGACGCCCTCGCAGTACCGCCGCGATTTCCTTGAAACCAACGAAAGGGAGCCATAAATGAAAACAGTGATCATCCACGGACAGAACCATGAGGGCAGTACCTGCATGGCGGCAAGAGAGCTTGCGCAGAAGGTCGGATGGGAAACGGAGGAATTTTTCCTCCCCCGCGATTTTGACGAGCAGTGCCTTGGCTGCTATACCTGCTTCAATACCGACCTGACGCGCTGCCCGCATTATAAGAAGCTTGAACGTCCGGCGAAGGCGATTTTGTCAGCTGACCTGCTGATTTTTGAAAGCCCCGTTTACGCATACCACGCGACGGGTCAGATGAAGAGCTTTCTTGACCACTTTGCGACATGGTGGATAGTACACCGCCCGCGCCCGGAGATGGCGCGCAAGCAGGCGGTGGTCGTCGCCACCGCTGCCGGAGGGGGAATGAAGAGCACGATGCAGGATATGGCGGACAGTCTTGAGATGTGGGGTGTGCGGCGTGTGTACCGCATGGGCTTTGGCGTGCAGGCAGCAAAGCCTGAGCAAATACCCGAACGGATAAGGGAGCGCATCCATAAAAAAACGGATACGCTTGCCCGCAGAATACTTGAGGGCGCAGACAAATGCGGCTATAACGCCCGCGCGAAAAAGTGGTACTATATCGTGCGCATGATGCACAGAGCCTTCCCGCCCGCCGAGCCGGATTACGGCTACTGGGAAAGCCGCGGCTGGCACAAAAAGGGCAGGCCGTGGAGAACTGAAAGCTGAACTGTTAACCTAAAAAATCGACACATTTTTCTGCAAAATCAAACTATCGGATTGCGCTTTATCAGGATAGAATACAGGCATAAAATAAAGCAAAGCCGGTAATAATAACGCTTGCGGAAAAGGAGTAAGAAATCATGGAAAAGAAGCTGTATAAATCCAATAACAATAAAATGATCGACGGCGTCTGCGGCGGCATTGCCGAGTATTTTGATGTTGACCCCACGGTGGTTCGCCTTGCATGGGTGCTGTTCTGCACCCTGGGCGGAAGCGGGATCTTCGCTTATATCATTGCCGCCATCATCATTCCCCGCGCCCCTCAGTGCTGAACCGAAAAGTCAAGAGCTTTTTCGGCAAAACCGAAAGGGACTGTCTCACTCTCGCTGTGAGACAGTCCCTTTTATGCGGTTAGAATCTTGTATATTTTTATCGTATCGGATGATTAAATCTTCATGCAGACATCCCATGCGCGCCAGATAACGGTGCGGAGGTTGCCGATGGCGACGCAGTCGCCGACGCGGAAGATGGTCTCCTTACCCTTGACTCTTCTGCTTGCGTCCTTGCCGCCGACGGGCGCGGGAACAAAGCCGATGCCGTTGACAACGGTGTCGCACTCGACGAAGAAGCTCTCGCCGGTCTCTACGTTCTTGACGGTGCAGCCCTTGTCGGTGATCTCGGTGACGGTGGAGTGCAGGTAAACGGGAACCTTGTGGTACTCCATGGCGTCGCGCAGGTAGGAGGTGTTTGCAAGGCAGGTGGCCTGGGCTGCAACGAGGTCGTTTGCGTACTCGACAATGATGGGGTGCTTGCCGTAGTTGAGAAGCAGGTCGTACGCCGCCTCACAGGAGGACTGACCGCCGCCGATGAAGAGTATCTTATCGCCGGTCTCGCACTTGTCCTTGAGAAGCTGAGTAAAGGTGAGCGCCTTGTCAAAGCCCTTGATGCTCGGCATCGTTCTGGGCACGGAGCCGGTGGCGACAATGATGTTGTCATAGCCGCGCAGAGTGCCGAGGTCGTTGACTTCGGTGTTCAGGCGAACGTCAATGCCGCACTTTTCTATCTCGCGCTTATACCAGCGGATAAGCTCCTTGTCGTTCTCTTTGAAGGTCATTGCGGACGCAGTGAGGAACAGACCGCCAAGCTCGCCGGCCTTTTCAAAGATGGTGGGGATATGACCGCGCTGCTTGAGCACGAGCGCACATTCCATACCGCCGATGCCGCCGCCGATGATAGCGACCTTCTTCGGACTCTTGGTGGGAACGATCTTGTATCTGTTGTGCTGCATGGTGGTCGGGTTCAGCGCGCAGCGGGCGAGGTGCAGAGAGTCGCCCAGATGCTGGATGTTGGCGGTACCCTTGAACTTTGCCATGTTGAAGCAGCCGTTGTGGCAGCGGATACAGGGCTTGATCTCGTCCTCGCGTCCCTCTTTGATCTTCGTGATCCACTCATGGTCAACGAGGTTCTGACGCGCGATGGCGACTGCGTCGAGTCTGCCCGCGGCGATCTCCTCGGCTGCCTTGACGGGGTCCATGCGTCCCGCGCAGACAACGGGTCTGGAGGTGTAGTTCTTGATATGCTCAACATACTTGAGGTTGCAGTTGTCGGGCATATACTGAGGGGGATGCGCCCAGTACCATGCGTCGTAGGTGCCGTTGTCGCAGTTGAACATATCGTAGCCCGCGTCCTCAAGGTACTTGACGGCGCGCTCGGACTCTTCCATGTCACGG
>CAMEHJ010000249.1 GCA_945917385.1 uncultured bacterium | reverse complement strand
AGGTTTGCGTAGTCAACGCCGTAGGCGAGGAAAGCGCCGTTGAGCGCGAAGGAGTCGGCGCCGGTGAAGTGGGGGATGCCCGCCTCAGCGAGGGTTTCGTAGATGGCAAGTTCTGCCGTCATTACGGAGTTGTCGGTTGGGGTAAACACGGCGTCCACCTTGTCCGCCGCCATTGCCTGTGCCGCGAGCATGATCTCGTCTGTGGTGGAGCCGGTGTGCTCCGTCACGGTGACGCCCTTTTCCTCAAGGAAGGCTTTTGCCGCCGCGATGGGCGCTGCGGAGGAATCCTGACCGACGTCGTACAGCAGACCGACATTGGTGCAGTCGGGCTTGAGCGCGAAGATGAGGTTCATAACGGCGTTGGTGTCAAGATAGTCGCTTGTGCCGGTGACGTTCGCGCCGGGCGCGGCGTTCGAGTCAACAAGTCCGGCGCCCTCCGGGTCCGACACGGCGGCGAACACCACGGGGATGCCGTTATCCTCGGTCATGGCCTGCATACGCATGGCGACCGGAGTTGCAACGCCGACCATGAGGTCGACCTTATCCGCGATGTAGTTTGCGATGATCTGCTCCATGACCTGCGCGTCGGCATTGCAGTTGTCGTACTCTATCTCAAATGTAACGCCCTGTGCCTGACCGATACCGTCAAGTCCCGCGCGGATGTTATCGACGATCTGGTTGAGAGAGGCGTCGTCTACATAGTTGCAGATGCCAACCTTATATACCTTCTGTTCATTTTCGGCGGGTGCGGACGCGGCACTCTCGGCCGGTGCGGACGAGCAGGCGCAGAGCGCAAACATCATAGCGACAGCGCAGAGCGCGGCGATAAGCTTCTTCATTGTGTTTTTCATTGTTTTTCCTCCATTTTGGTAAATAATTTTGCGGGCAGTTGATGGAGGGGCTGTGCCATGGCCTGTTTAGGAATAAAAAAATCAGCCCTTGTCCTCCAATGGGACAAAAGCTGTTACTCCTGCGATACCACCCAAATTAACGCTTGCGCGTTCACTCGCTTATGCGTACCATCATACGCATCCCGATTGATAACGGGAGGGCTCCCGTCGGCATATACTAAGGCTCACGCCCTTTCCTGCCGCCCTCTGAAGGCCATTCACACTGCACCAAACGGCTGCGATCTCACCGCCCGCAGCTCTCTTAACGCCGGCTCTGCAATGCTACTACTCTTCATCTTCGGTTTGACTTTATGTGCGTATGATACCACCGATTCCAAAAATGTCAAGCCTCTTTTTCAAAAAATTTTTTCGATTTACTCTTTTAATTATTTATCTTGGTAAATCGCGGTACATGATTTGCTTACCCTTGCCAAAAAATACGGCACATGATAAACTGTTTATATTACATTCGTCAAATCAAAACGGAGGTTCACGACAATGAAAGATGTTCTTATCGTCGTCGATATGCAGAACGATTTTATTGACGGCGCGCTCGGCACAGCGGAGGCCGTGTCGATAGTCCCGAATGTTGTCGAGAAGGTCAAAAGCTTTCCCGGCGCGGTCATCTTCACACGCGACACCCACACGGAAAACTATCTCTCCACTCAGGAGGGTCGGAAGCTGCCCGTCACGCACTGCGTCAAGGGTACACCCGGCTGGCAGATTCGAGCTGAGCTTGAGGCGCTTCGCAAAGCCGACGCCGTGGACAAGCCGGGCTTCGGCTCGACGGCGCTTGCGCATATGCTCGCAGCCATGGACAAGGCGGAGGGGCTTTCCTCAGTGACGCTTGTGGGACTTTGCACCGACATCTGCGTTATCTCAAACGCCATGCTCATCAAGGCGGCACTGCCGGAGGTGCCGGTCATTGTGGACGCCGCCTGCTGCGCCGGCGTTACGCCTGCGTCGCACAAGAACGCGCTTGAAGCGATGAAAATGTGTCAGATAGATGTTATAAACGAGTAAGGGGAGTGCGCATATGGACGAAGTCGCCGTAAGAAAGAAGAACCTTATTATGTTTCCGCTCGGCACGGTCGGCAGGGACATGATGTATAACCTCTTTTCCGCCCAGCTTCTCACCTTTGTGCTGTTCACGCGCTTTCTCACCGCGGCACAGCTTGCCGCGATAACGGCTATCATGTTCGCGGCGAGGGTTTTCGACGCGCTGAACGACCCCGTAATGGGCAATATCATCGAGCGCACCCGCAGTCGCTACGGTAAGTTTAAGCCCTGGCTCGTCATCGGGATTCTCTCCACCTCCGTCGTCATCTACGCCATGTTCAATACGAAGCTTCAGGGCTGGAGCTTTGTGTGGTTCTTCGGCGTGATGTACTTTGCCTACTCCATCACCTACACCATGCACGATATCTCGTACTGGGGCATGGTCCCCGCGCTCAGTTCAAACGCGGACGCGCGAAACCAGTTCACCTCGCGCGCAACGCTGTTTGCGGGCATCGGCTCAACGCTCGCCTCCATCCTCATCCCCATGCTCACCGCCGGGCAGAACGCCATCGGAGGCAGCGCGTCGGTCGCCTACGGTGTTATCGCGCTGGTCGTTGCGATTTTGGGGCCGCTGTTTCTCGCGTTCACGGTGTTCGGCGCGCAGGAGCGGCGCGACGATATGCGTGAGGCGGCGCCGCCCATCAGCTTCAAAAAGATTTTCTCCACCATCTTCAATAACGACCAGCTCCGCTGGATAGTGCTCATCTTCCTCATCCAGCAGATCGGGCTGAATCTGGTTCTGGGCGGGCTGGGCTCTACC
>CAMEHJ010000248.1 GCA_945917385.1 uncultured bacterium | reverse complement strand
ATCGTCTTATATTGGCATCTATTCCGCTGGAGAGAGCAACGAAATCAATGTAAAGGAAAGCTCGGTTGAAGGAACGTACCCAATTTACATCGGAAGCGGAAATAAGCAGGAGTTAACTATCAGCGGCAGCGAAGTCATCTCTTCGTCGATTAGCATATACAATACTTCCCCACACTCCGAGGTGAAAATAACAGACAGCACTATTGGCTCTTCCGGATGGGGCGTGGATACCTACGCCGACAACAGCAGCATAACGATTGAAGACACCACCATTAACGCAGGTGAGATAGGCGTATTTGACGAGGGTAAAAACAACTGCTATATCATCAAAGACTGCACCGTAAATTACAACAACAGCTTCGGTGTCTATCACAACGGCAGCGACGGCGGCGCGAAGTTCGAGATCATCGGCTCTTACATTAAACCCATTGACGAGGGCGGCGTGGGCATCTACATTTCGGGCAGCACAGGCACCGCCAACAGAGAGGGCGAGGGGCTGAACAGCCTGAAGCTCAAAGACACCGAGGTCGTGGGCAACACCGCGGTTGAGGTCAAGTTCACCGACGTGACCATTGACGGCGGCAAGCTCTCCGGCGTGGGCGTACCCCCCGACTACGAGGAAAACAGCAACGGCTCCACCACCATCGGCACCGCACTTGCAATCACCGACAACTCGGACGGCAAGACCGGCGGCACCATTCTCATCAGCGGCGGCTATTTTCTGGGCGCGAAGGATTTCGACAGCGTATACCAGACCGTCAAGGAGACGACCGGCGACGATAAGGCCACGGTCACTGTCAAAGGCGGACACTACACTCACCCGGACGGACTTTATAACTTCATTGCGGAAAACTACGCCGCAATCTGCTATGAGGACGGCTCCGAGTACCAGTATGAAGTAGTTCCCGCAGGCTTCGTTCCCAGCCGCGCCGGATATAATTTCGCGGGCTACAAAGACGAGCACGGCAACAGCATAACTCTTGCAGAGGCATACAGAGATAAGAAAGTCGCTTACATCAACTGGGTCGCTGCCGTGGATGAGCCGGTTATGACCGAGGGAAACAAGCAGCAGGATATCATCGTTGTTGAGCCGGACGCAAACGACAGCAGCGTGCAGATCGAAGTTGTCGGCAGCACCGCAAATGTCACCGTAAATGCGCCTACCGGCGAGACCTCCGAGATCAGCGCAGTGACCGTCACCTCCGTGCAGACGCTGCGCGATTCCGGAATCGACACCATCTCCATCAGCGTGGATAAGGATGTTACCTTAGAAATGGATATTGCAGAGGGCGCAGATACCGGAATGGGCGACAGGGTCGTTGTCAAGCGTGATGAAAGCACGCTGACGATCACCGATGAAGAGAATGTTCAGCTCAGCTTTGAGCTGGACGGACTCAAGGCCGAGGCTGAAAGCTCGGTACACATCCGGTATGCCGAGGGCGTTGTGACCATCTACCTCGACTCCGTGGAAACCTTCCGGGTTGATGTGGCGGAAGAGATAGCGGTAAATGAAGAAATCAGCTTCAAGCTTGAAAACGGCGTGCTGAAACTGTTTGACAAGTCCGGCAAGCTGCTCCGGGAAATCAAGATGTAAAGAACGATAAAAGGGCTGTCCCGAAAACCGGGACAGCCTTTTTAACGGGCTTACCTTTCCCAAAAGGTGAGTCAAGGGCAGATGAAAAGGAACGACACGCAGGTCGTTCCCCACTGCATAAGTCCTCCAAAGATCGTAGGGAACTGCCTGTGTGCCGTTCCAATTTATACCTTTTTATTTTCAGTAGCCGATCACGCTGTCAACGCCGTAGTATTTTGCCATGTAGACGTTTGACCAGTCGTTCGGATCATCCAGCTCAAGGTACGGCAGACCCTCGATTGCGCTGTACTTCGTTTCGGCGTAGAAGCGGGGAAGCTGCACGTTCCGTTCGCCGTTTTCGGCGGCGGCGGTGATAAGCTGCTCATTGAAGGTGAGCAGATAGTTCGTGCGCAGAATGTCCGAGACGCCGCGATAGCCCCAGTATGCTGTAAAGCAGAGACAGACTGCGCAGACAGCAGTAATAAGCATCTTCATCCCGCCCTCAAAGAGCGCAAAGGCGAGTATGCCGCAGGCGCACAGCAGGAGAATGAGCGCGATGTATGTACTTCTCCCCGCGCAGTAGAGCGCGAAGGTCAGCACAAAATGCCCCGCGAGCGAGCCGCCGAAAAACACGAGCGACAGCAAACGCACATCCAACGAGAGCTTTTTTGCCCGGTGCGCGAAATACAGTACGCCGTAGAAAACGAGAAGCGGCCAGAAGCGCAGGTAATAAAGCGCCGTATCCGCGAAGTTTGCCAGAAGCACCCTGAGCGAAAACTCCGCCGACTTGTTTCCTATCTCACCGGGGGTGAACAGCATCAGCGCAAAGCCGATGAGCATGGCAAGAAGCGAAAGAAGCTGCCATGCGCGCACCTTTTCTTTCCTGTAAAACACCGTAAGCGCCATAAACAGCAGCGCCATGAACACCAGGGCGACCGTGGAATTTTCCGAATACGCGCCGACGAGCAGAGAGAAAAGCACATACACCGCCTGCGCCGGCTTGGACAGCTCCCGCCGCTCAAGGAAAAAACTCACCTGAGGCATGAGCCACAAGAGGCACAAAACCGCGCACCACAGGTAGTTTATCGAGCCGTCAAGCCAGAGATACACCTGCCCGAACTCCGGCTGGAGCACCCACACCGCGCCGAATACC
>CAMEHJ010000247.1 GCA_945917385.1 uncultured bacterium | reverse complement strand
CGGTGGGGGAGAACATGAGATTCCATATATACAGCTCCTTTGTGTATTCCAATCGGAACAAAAAATAGCCCATTCGGAAGAGATACCTCCGCGCGTATTGACTTTGGGATGCAGGTTTATTATACTTCAAGCACAACAATTAAACAAGTATTTAATTGAAAGATAATATCGGAGGAGGAACAGCCGTGAAAAACACTTACCGTATCGAAGTTGACTGCGCAAACTGCGCCAATAAGATGGAGCTTGCCGCCAAAAACACCGACGGTGTAAAGGATGCGAACGTAAGCTTTATGACGCAGAAAATGACAGTCGAATTTGAGGAGGGGCGCGACGCGAAAACCGTTATGCGCGAGGTACTTAAAAACTGCCGCAAGGTAGAGGACGACTGCGAGATATTCTTTTAAATGCTCTTTACGCTCAGATGCGGGAGAGTGAGAGGGTGACACGATGAACAGGAAACAGAAGAAAATGCTTGTGCGCATAATAATTGCGGCGCTTGGGCTCATAGCGCTGAATATAGTGAAGCTCAACCCGGTTATAAGGGCAGTGCTGTTTTTAGCCGACTATCTTATAATCGGCTATGATATTCTGCGCAAGGCTGTAAAGGGCATAATAAACAGGCAGATATTTGACGAGAACTTCCTCATGTCCGTTGCGACGGTCGGCGCGATAGCGCTTGCACTGTACAAGAGCGGCGACTTTAACGAGGCTGTGCTGGTCATGCTCTTTTACCAGATAGGCGAGCTTTTCCAGAGCTATGCCGTCGGAAGAAGCAGGCGCAGTATTGCGGAGCTTATGGACATCCGCCCGGACTATGCCAATATTGAGCGTGGAAACGAGCTTGAACAGGTAGACCCCGATCTTGTGGAAGCGGGCAGCATTATCGTTGTCCTGCCGGGCGAGCGCGTTCCCATCGACGGCGTAATCGAGGAGGGAAGCTCCGAGCTCAATACCTCCGCACTCACGGGCGAGAGCCTGCCGCGCGAGGTCAGATCGGGTGACGAGGTCATAAGCGGATGTATCAATATGACAGGTGTTCTTAAAATCCGCACCATAAGGCGCTTCGGTGAATCCACCGTTTCGCGCATACTTGAGCTTGTCGAGGATTCTGCCTCCCACAAATCCCACTCTGAAAAGTTCATCTCCCGCTTTGCACACGTTTATACCCCTGCTGTGTGCTGTGCCGCTCTCGCGCTCGCGCTTCTGCCTCCTCTCGTTAATATCGCTCTCGGCGGGGCGGGAGAGTGGGGTGAATGGCTCTACCGCGCGCTCACGTTTCTGATAATAAGCTGTCCCTGCGCGCTGGTCATTAGTGTTCCGCTCAGCTTCTTCGCCGGCATAGGCGGGGCAAGCCGCGAGGGTATTTTGATAAAAGGCTCCAATTATCTTGAAACACTGGCCAAGACCGAAACGGTGGTTTTTGATAAGACCGGCACGCTTACCAAGGGTGAGTTTGAGGTCGTCACCATACGCGACAATGTCATACCGGAGGAAGAACTGCTGAGCCTTGCCGCCCACGCTGAGTGCGCTTCCTCCCACCCCATAAGCCGCAGCATCCGCCAGGCGTGCAAAGAGAACATTGACCGCAGTATCGTCTCCGATATCCGCGAGATAAGCGGGGGAGGAGTTATCGCAAACGTCGGCGGAAAGACTGTTGCCGCCGGCAACGGCAGACTCATGGCGCAGCTTGGACTGTCATACCCGGAGAGAGACAGCGCGGGCACGACGGTGCACCTTGCGGCAGACGGCAGATACTTGGGCAATATCGAGATAGCCGACGTTGAAAAACCCAGCTCCCGTGATGCGATAAGGGCGCTTAAAAACTGCGGCGTTTCAATGACTGTAATGCTCACCGGCGATACACAGGCGGCGGCCGAGCATATTGCCGCAAAGCTCGGTATCGACGAGGTGCACGCCCGCCTGCTGCCGGAAAACAAGGTGGAGTGCGTGGAGGCGCTGCTGCTTGCAAAGAAGGGGAAGGGCGCTCTTGCCTTTGTCGGCGACGGAATAAACGACGCGCCGGTGCTTTCCCGCGCGGACGTCGGCATTGCGATGGGCGCAATGGGCTCGGATGCCGCGATAGAGGCGGCGGACGTCGTTCTCATGGATGATGACCCGCTGAAGGTCGCAAAGGCGGTGCGCATTTCGCGTAAATGTCTCTCTATCGTATATCAGAACATCGCGTTCGCGCTCGGCGTGAAGCTTGTATGTCTGCTGCTGGGCGCGCTCGGAATTGCGAATATGGGCGCGGCAATATTTGCGGATGTCGGCGTCATGGTCATAGATGTTCTGAACGCCATGCGCGCAATGTACGTTAAGAAAACCTGATTTTTGTCCCAAATAACTGGTTTGTGTACCATTTTAGCACTTGAAAAAAACTCCGTATTTGTTATAATAAAATAAATAGCCTAAGGAGTAAAGTTGCGGAATGGTAAATCTACCGGAGATTATCGTGGTGAACGGTATCGGCGTGTGTCTTATCGGCTTTTTATTCATGACGATGACGCAGAAAAAAGAGACGCGCTTCATCACGCATAAGCTTTTCATATTAATGATAAGTATTACCCTCGTCGGCTGCATCGTCGAGGTACTTAGCTTTTTGATTGACGGCAAGGTTTTTACCGGCAATATCGCGCTGTCGTATATCATGAACAGCTTTCTGTTTTTTGGCACGGTCAGTATAGGCTTTCTGTGGTGCATCTATGTTGACCTCCGCGTGAACAACAGTT
>CAMEHJ010000246.1 GCA_945917385.1 uncultured bacterium | reverse complement strand
GCGCTGGGGGATGACACCGACATTCACGATGCCGGCATTCTTCATGGAAGAAAGAGAGAAGTCAACCAGTCTGTATCTGCTGCAGAAGGGGAGCGACGCGGCGATGCGCGCGCTGACAAGCTCTCTGAGTCCGGGGGTCACGTTATATGCGGAAATCAAGCCGTGATAAGCCTTCATACTCTCATACCTCCTCGCCGGTGTAGATCATTGCGTGGGGCGGAACGACCGCGCCGCTTCTGATCTCAATATCCGGGCCGCAGGTGGCGATGCCCCAGGAATCCTTCCCGTCGGGGGCCGCGCCTACGTGCGCGCCGGAGTTGATAACGGTATTTTCTCCGATTATTGCGTACTCTATCACCGCGCCGGATTTAATTACCGCGCCGGGGAGAATGACGCTGTACCTGACCTCGGCGCCCTCTTCGATAATGACGTTCGGGGAGAGGACGGAGCATTCGACCACACCGTCTATCTCGCAGCCGCCGGTAACGGCGGACAGCTCGACCCGTGCGTTCTTGCCTATGTACTGAGGGGTATTCACGTTTTCTCTTGAGGTGATGGGCCATGAGGGGTCAAACAGGTTCAGCTTCGTTGCCGAGAGCATATCCATGTTCGCGTCCCAGAGGCTGTCGATGGTGCCGACGTCGCGCCAGTAGCCGTCGAAGGTGTAGGGCCAGAGCTTCTCGCCCGCGGCGAGCATCTTGGGGATGATGTTCTTGCCGAAGTCCTTGCTGGATTCGGGGTCGGCCTCATCCTCGATGAGCGCGGCTCTGAGCTTGCTCCAGGTAAAGACGTAGATGCCCATGGAGGCAAGGTCGGATTTGGGGTGCTTGGGCTTTTCCTCAAACTCGCAGACGTAGCCGTCCTCACCGACGTTCATGATGCCCATGCGGGTAGCCTCCTCCATGGAGACTCTCTGTACCGCGATGGTGCAGGTGGCGTCCTTTGCCTTGTGCTGTGCCAGCATATCGGAGTAGTCCATCTTGTAGATATGGTCGCCGCCGAGGACGACAACATAGTTCGGGTCATACTGGTCTATGAAGCCGATGTTCTGATAGATGGCGTTCGCCGTGCCGGAAAACCACGAGCCTTTTTCACCCGCGGTCTGATACGGAGGAAGTATATACACGCCGCCGTCCGAGACATCGAGGTCCCAGGGCGCGCCGTTGCCGATATAGCTGTTGAGTCTGAGGGGCTTATACTGTGTAAGCACGCCCACAGTGTCGATGCCGGAATTGGCGCAGTTTGAAAGCGGGAAGTCGATAATCCTGTACTTTCCTCCGAATGGGACGCTGGGCTTGGCGACATCCTGGGTGAGCGCATAGAGTCTCGAACCCTGACCGCCTGCCAGCAGCATTGCAATGCAGTCCTTTTTCATTCGTACCTCCTGATGTTTTGTGTATTTTCAGTTTTGTCCGACAAAAATTAATTGAAAAGATTCATCGCCCTGTCTGCGCCGCGTGTGATATAGCACTCTATCGCGGCGGCGGCACGGCGGCAGGCGTCCTCCATGTCGGCGGCGTCCTGTCCTTTGAACGCTGCGAGTACCCAGTCTTTCATATCATAATCGGGGTGGGGAGGTGCACCAACACCGAGTCTGATGCGGGGAAAGTCGCTCGTACCGAGCTTTGCGATGATATCTTTAAGTCCGTTGTGCCCGCCCGCGGAGCCTTTTGTACGGATCCGGAGCTTGCCTATGGGCAGGCTTATCTCATCGGAGACGACAATAACGTGCTCCGGCGGGATCTTATAGAAATTCACCGCCTGAATCACGGCCTCTCCGGAGAGGTTCATATATGTCTGCGGCTTCATGAGCATGACGTTTTCGCCGCCGATGGTGCACACGGCAGTGAGCGCCTTGAAGCGCGACTTGTTTATGACGACGTTCTGCGCCTTTGCCATCGCGTCCGCCGCCATGAAGCCCGCGTTATGACGCGTCCCCTCGTATCTCAGACCGGGGTTGCCTAAAAATACCACGAGCCACGAGACGGCGCCGGATTTCCTGAATAACATTGCGTTTACCTCTGAAAAGGGCGAAAATCAGATGTTTCTGCCGCCGTCATCAAATATGGAGGATATGGAAGTCTCCTCGTAGATTCTTCTGATGGCCTCGGCAAAGACGGAGGCGGTGGAGATATAGGATATCTTATCGCTCTTCTCGGCGTTTTTGGGGTAGGGAATGGTGTCGAGCAGGAGAAGCTCGCTGATGCAGCTTTCGTTGATGCGGGAGATGGCGGGGCCGGAGAGGACGCCGTGCGTTACGCAGGCAAAGACTTCCTTTGCGCCGCCGATCTCCTTGATGGCCTTTGCCGCGCCGCAGAGAGAGCCTGCGGTATCCACGATATCGTCGAGCAGGATGCAGGTCTTGCCCTCGACGTTGCCGATTATATTCATGACCTCTGACTGGTTTGCGCGTTCACGGCGCTTATCGACAATGGCCATGTTGACGCCGAGCTTCATGGAGAAGGCGCGGGCGCGCGCGGTGCTGCCGACGTCGGGGGAGACGACCATAACGTCGTCATTGCCTTTGCCGAAACGGGAAACATAGTGCTTTACAAACAGGTTGGCACCTGCAAGGTTATCAACGGGGATATCGAAAAAGCCCTGGATCTGGGCTGCGTGCAGGTCCATCGTCAGGACTCTGTCCGCACCGGCTGCGGTGATAAGGTTTGCGACAAGCTTTGCGGAGATGGGGTCGCGGCTCTTTGCCTTGCGGTCCTGGCGGGCATAGCCGAAATA
>CAMEHJ010000245.1 GCA_945917385.1 uncultured bacterium | reverse complement strand
CGGGGACGCGTCAAGATGCAGAAGCGGCCCCCGCTCGCCCTCCATGAGCCTGGACGCCGGGATGCCCGTCCACTTCGACACGATGCCCGATATCTCCTCCTCGGTCACGGTGTCGTGCACCATGGTATTCTCACGGCGCTCCTCGCTCATACGCTCGGCATCGGCGAGCTGCCGCTCAAGCTCCGGGAGGTCCGAATACTTGATGCGCGCCGCCGTCTCATAGTCATAGCGCTGCTGCGCGGATTCGATATTCGCGTGAAGCTTCTCTATCTCGCCCTTGAGCCGCTTGACCTCGTCCACGCTGTTCTTCTCGCTCTCCCAGCGGGATTTCATGGCGTTGAAGCTGTCCTTGAGATTGGCAAGCTCCTCGCGCAGCTTCGCAAGGCGCTCCTGCGAGAGACGGTCGTCCTCCTTTTTCAGCGCCATCTCCTCTATCTCAAGCTGCATGATGCGACGGCGGATATCGTCAAGCTCAGACGGCATGGAGTCGATCTCCGTCCTGATAAGCGCACACGCCTCGTCCACAAGGTCTATCGCCTTGTCGGGCAGGAAACGGTCGGAGATATACCGGTCCGAAAGGGTCGCCGCCGCGACAAGCGCGTTGTCGTGGATGCGAACGCCGTGGTACACCTCGTAGCGCTCTTTGAGTCCGCGGAGAATGGATATCGTGTCCTCCACCGTCGGCTCATCAACCATTACGGGCTGGAAACGGCGCTCAAGCGCGGCGTCCTTTTCTATATATTTGCGGTACTCGTCAAGCGTGGTGGCGCCGATGCAGTGAAGCTCGCCCCTTGCAAGCATGGGCTTGAGGAGGTTCCCCGCGTCCATGCTGCCCTCGGTCTTGCCCGCGCCGACAATGGTGTGCAGCTCATCAATGAACAGGATGATGCCGCCCTCGGACTTGCGTATCTCCTCAAGCACCGCCTTCAGCCGCTCCTCAAATTCGCCCCTGTACTTCGCGCCTGCTATCAGCGCGCCCATGTCAAGGGAGAATATCGTCTTGTCCTTCAAGCCCTCCGGCACGTCGCCGCGCACGATACGCTGGGCAAGACCTTCGGCGATCGCCGTCTTGCCGACGCCGGGTTCACCGATGAGGACGGGATTATTCTTCGTCTTGCGTGAGAGGATGCGGATGACGTTTCTGATCTCGGTGTCACGCCCGATGACGGGGTCCAGTTCGTTCTCGCGGGCGCGCTTTACAAGATCGGTGCCGTACTTTGCGAGCGCGTCATAGGTGCTCTCCGGGTTGTCGCCGGTCACGGGGGAGGATTTCACCTTGCTCAGCTCCGCGGTAAACGCCGATTTCGTGATGCCGTGGTCGGCAAAGATGCGCTTTATGGCGCTCGTCGCGGCGGCAAAAATGCCGATCATCAGATGCTCGACCGAGAGATACTCGTCGCCCATGCTCTTTGCCGCCTTCTCTGCCGCGGCTATGACGCGGTTCGTGTCCTGCGAGAGATACACGCTCGCGTCGCCGCCGACCTTCGGCAGGCGCGATATCTCGGTATCCAGCTCCGAGAGCACGCCGTTGCAGTCCACGCCCATCTTGCCGAGCAGGGACGGGATAAGCCCGCCGTCCTGATCAATGAGCGCGTAGAGCAGGTGCTCCGGCATTATATAGTTGTTGTGATTTTCCAGCGCCATCGACTGCGCCGTCTGTATGGCCTCGATGGTTTTCTGGGTATAGTTCTGTGCGTTCATACAAACACTTCCTTTTATGCATTCTTATATATGCACTTTCGAATTGACCATGTGCGAATAGTACGCCGCCTCCACGTCGTGCGCGTCGTAGCGCCCGGCGAGCCAGCCCTTCATCAGGCTGTCAAACAGCTTTATATACTCGCTCAGAGCGTTGGCAAGCTCGTCCGTCGTACAGCTTCTGTCCGGGGCGGCAATGGTGCGGACAAATTTGCCGTCGTACAGCGCATAGTCGATCGCAGCGCCCGTCAGGGGTTTCAGGTGCGCGTCCTCGATTCGCTTCCACAGGCGGAAAAACTCCGCCATGCCGTCTATGAGCGGCGCAGACTGCGTCCTGAAAACCACCGAGAGCTCCCCTATCGCGTCGCCCGTACCACGGTACAGCTCCACCTCGTACTTCACGGTCGGGCGGTACTTGAATTCAAGTGAGCTTTTCAGCGACATCGAATAGCTGTTCGGTGCGAAAAACGGCACCAGCTCCCGCGAGGGCTGCATCAGCGCCTCTATCGCGGAGAGAACATCGTTTATCCGGCGCTCCGGCGTAGTATAATTCACATACTCCGCCAATATCTGATTTATCAGGTTCGAGCGGTTCGTCCCCATGCGGTGCGCCAGCGCGTCCACCTCGCGGACGACCTCTTCATTCAGCATAAGGCTGTACAATGTCTTTTTCATATTTCACCTTCCTGATTTTCTTGAGTACAGTATAGTCCCGCCTCAAACTTTTGTCAAGTGTTATATATAAATATATTTGCAAAATATATGTGAACATTCGCGTAAGTTGGGCAGGGGGTATGGAAATTCTCAGAGGCGCGGAGAGTAATTCTTTTACTTGATTTTTTATCGTGCTTTCGGTATAATGATTTGGCAATACGGAGATGTATCGAAGTGGTCGTAACGAGGCTGACTCGAAATCAGTTGACGGGCAACACCGTCCGGGGGTTCGAATCCCTCCATCTCCGCCAGAAAAAAGCACCCGTGAGGGTGCTTTTTTCAACTAAATCCGTCCTTCGTCCGGAATAAATCCATCTTCGATGGATGAAAT
>CAMEHJ010000244.1 GCA_945917385.1 uncultured bacterium | reverse complement strand
TACGCCTTCACGGCGCTTTTTCGGCGCCTTGTGTCGAGCTGTGCCGCTCACGCATCCCGCAGAACAGGAAGTTCGTTTCGTGTATCGCGCATAGCCTGAACAAGGACAGCGGTATTCCGAGCGCCTGCGAGGAGGGCATGAACGCCATGCTTGCCATGACGATCCTGATGTATACCGCGCAGCGCCCCGCGTTCATGGGCAACCCCCTGTATGAATCCGACGAGCTGATGAGCATACACCACTCCGTCCCCTGTCTGAAGATGAACGGATTTGACAAACCCTCGCTCTATTATAGCATATACAGCTTCACAGGTCAGGGCTTTGGCGGCAAGATACAGATAGACTTTGCGCAGAATGCGGAGGACGAGGTCACGCTCGCGCGCTTTGACCCCACCGGCACCCGTATGCTCGTTAAGACCGGCAAGGTTCTGCGCACGGAATACAGGGATTACTATTGCAGCCCGTTCTATTATCTGCAGATGGACGATGTCCGCGTCTACCTGCATAAGATGATGGACTTCGGCCATCATCAGGCGCTCGTGTTCGGCAATCAGATAGAAAAGCTCAGACAGCTTTCGCAGATGATGGGCTTTACGCTTGTGGAGGGATAATCTACCTCAACAATTCCGCAACCAGCTTCCCGAATGGGGTGTGGACGCCGCAGTTTTTACCGGGCACAAGGCACTGTTCGGGCCGACCGGTACAGGCGGGTTTTATCTGCGCGGCGGACTGGAGCTTGAATGCCCGAAATGGGGCGGAACCGGAAGAAACGGCGGCAGCGTATTCCCGACGGAACCGGGAGCGGGACAGCATGAGGTCGGCACGCAGAATCTGCATGGACTTGCCGGGCTTGCAGCAGGAACAAGATTTGTGCTGGACTGCGGAGTAGAAAATGTTCTGGAAAAGGTGCGCGAGGACTCCCGTCGGCTGATCTCAGCCCTGAAAAAGCTCGACGGAGTGCGGCTTTATACGACGGCCCCGGAAAGCAATATAGTCTGCTTCAACTTCTCCGGGCTGCTCCCCGCAGACTCGGCGTATATTTTGGGCGATCTGTACGGCGTGGTGGTCAGAGCCGGGTATCACTGCGCCACGCTGCTTGCCGGAATTGTCGGCGAGGGCAGCGGCAGAGTATGCGTCAGCTGGCTGACGCCGTCCGAGGATATAGACGCGTTTATAGCCGCGGCGACGGAGATAAGCCGCAGTCTTAAAAAATGAGGAGCTGCCATGCAGAGAGTATTATGTATAGAGCGCAGTCTGGAGCAGTGTGCCGAGAGCGGCTGGTACGCGTATGTTTTCAATCTGACGGAGCCGCTGGACGCAGAGCTGGCAGAGCGGCTTGCCCGCCCGTTTCTCACGGTGCGCGCCGAGCGCTTGATAATCCGCGGCATATTCGGCGACAGCTTTATTCGTGTCGGCGTACCGGAGCGTGACGCACCGGAAGTAAAAATGCTTGAAGAGTATATAAACGCGCAGGCATAAGAAAACACCGTTTCGGAGAGACCTCCGAAACGGTGTTTTGCTTATATTATCATCTTATTCGGCGTAGTTGGAGAAGTAGTTCTGCACGACGATTATCGGCGTGCCCTTGTCTCCGCTGCCGCTGGTCAGGTCGCAGAGAGAACCGATGAGGTCGGTCAGGCGGCGCGGCGTCGTGCCTTCGGAGGCCATATTGCCCTTGAGGTCGGCGTCCTTCTTGCGGATGGACTCCTGAATCGCGGCCTTCAGCTCGTCGCCGGAGAGTCCGGCAAAGTCGTTGTCGGCGAGATACTTCAGCTTCAGCTCGTTCGGCAGACCGACGAGACCGGAGGTGAAACCGGGGCTGACGACGGGGTCGGCCAGCTCCCAGATCTTGCCCACGGGGTCCTTGAACGCGCCGTCGCCATAGACCATGGCTTCGACCTTGACGCCCGTGCGCTCAAGCAGCGCCGCCTGAATACCCTCGGCGACCTCCTGCGCGTTCTTCGGGAAGAGCTTGACTTTGCCCTCAGAGGCCTTGTTGGAGCCGAGCAGACCGTACTGGCACCAGCCGCTGCCGTTCACGGGGGCGTTGAGAATGTCGCACAGAGTCAAAACGGTCTTGCCGCCCGCGGCCTTGATGCGGCGGCGGGAGCGCTCGCGGCTGTGTATATCGCAGCAGATGACGTTTTCGGTGTACTTGACGATCGCTTCGGCGTGGTTTGCAAATACGATCTCTGCCTCGGCGCCCTCCTCGCGGATCACTGACTCGTAGTATGCCACGTAGTCAACACCGGTGAAGGGGTGTTTGATATAGCCGAAGAGGCGGCGGTAATCGTCAAGGCTGAGGACATCGGTGTAGGGGTTCACGCCGCTGTCGTCGAGCGTGTCCTCGTCAAAGAGATGGTTGCCGACCTCGTCGGAGGGGTAGGACAGCATGAGCACGACTTTCTTGCAGCCGCGCGCGATGCCGCGCAGGCAAATTGCAAAGCGGTTGCGGGAAAGAATCGGGAACACAACGCCGACAGTGCCGCCGCCGAGCTTGGCTTTGACGTCGGCCGCGATATCGTCAACGCTGGCGTAGTTGCCGTCGGCGCGCGCAACAACGGATTCGGTAACGGAAACGACATCTCGCTCGCGCAGCTTGAAGCCGTCCTCGGCCATCGCGGCCACGACGGAATCCGCAACTATCTTAACTATATCGTCGCCCTCGCGCACGATGGGGGCACGTACTCCTCTTGAAATAACTCCGGACATTGAAAGCCTCCTGAATGGAATAAGTTTTTTACCCAAAAATAATACACT
>CAMEHJ010000243.1 GCA_945917385.1 uncultured bacterium | reverse complement strand
TCGGGGGTGTCGTTATCGAGTCTCAGGCCGGGGGTCGCATCGGTGCGCCACTTGTCGGATTCGGTCTTCACGGAGGCGGGGCCGCAGAGCAGAGTGGTGTGGCCGTCGGCATCTGTCTTGATCTCGGCGGTCTTGATCTTGTCGAACTCTACGCCCTTGGCCTCGTCCTTGATGGTGATGAGGCGCTGATTCGTGATGACATACTCGACCTTGCGGCGGAGAGTATTGGCATGCAGGAAGGGGCTGGCAAGCGCATAAGCCATGACTGCAAGGATTATAATGATGATGCCCGGCTTGATACCTGCGCCGTTGCTGCCGGCAGCTACTATGTAGGCAATGATGAGAGCAACGGAAATAACGAGCTTGATTATTTCGCTTTTGACTATCGCGGGCTTATTGGTTTTGTCCAGGGTCTCAAAGGTCTCGGGCTTGCCTCTCCAAAGGACTTCTTCTCCGGCCTCCAGAACCGAGCTCAGCATATCTTCCATACAGATCCTCCACAATTTTACTATAATTTTTTGCGTATTCGGGGACATTTACGCCTTCCTTTTACTGATTATATGATAGCAAATTTTAGATTAAATCAGTGCAAAGAACTAAACAGCCCGCGTTAAATTTTTGCAAACCGGGTCTGTCCCCACGGCAATAAAAACCGCCGCCGGCGGACGGCACGGCTCCGCGCGGCATGATCTGCCGAGGAACTCCGTACCGCCGTCAGCGGCGGAAAAAAGAGGAAGGAAAAGAATCAAATCAATGGGTGGGAGCTGATCCCCTCGTAACTCCTCGCAGTACCCAGCGAAGCGGTACTGCGAGGAAAAGGAAGAAGGAACGAATATAGTGCAGTTTTCGCCGCCACGGCGGAAACGGAACGGTATTCGTTTCTTCTGACGTCAATCTCCTTCTATCATGCGGTAGCCTACGCCGACCTCGGTGAAGATGTAATGCGGCTCGGCGGGGTTCTTCTCGATCTTGCGGCGGATGTTTGCCATGTTGACGCGCAGGATCTGGTTGCTGCCCTTGCTCTGCGGCCCCCACAGCTCCTTCATAATGAAGTCATAGGTGAGCACCTTGCCCGCGCACTTGCCCAGCAGCGCGACGATCCTGTACTCATTCTGCGTGAGATGGCAGTTCTCGCCCGCGATGAGCACCTGATGCTTGTCGTAATCTATGGTCAGGTCGCCCGCGACGAACTTGCCGGTGTTGACGAGAGCCTCGTTTGAAAGCCCGGAGCGGGTATGGCGTATCGCGACGCGCACTCTGGCGAGAAGCTCCGCCGCGCTGAAAGGCTTGGTGACATAGTCGTCCGCGCCCATGTCGAGTGCCTGTACCTTATCGCGCTCATAGCTGCGCGCGGAGACGACGATGATGGGCAGGCTCGTCCAGGAGCGCACGGCCTTTATTATCTCCATGCCGTCCATATCCGGCAGGCCGAGGTCGAGCACCACGAGATCCGGACAGTGCGAGCTTATCATTGAGAAGGCCTCGTTTCCTGTGCTGGCTGTTATGACGTCGTAACCGTTTGCGGTGAGTATCGCTTTTATAAGGCCGGAGATGCTTTTTTCGTCCTCCACAACGAGAACTCTATCCTTGATTGTCATAGCTTGTGCCTCCTAACGGTAAAGTAAAGGTAAACATCGCGCCGCCCTCCGGGAGATTTTCCGCGTATATATCTCCCCCGTGAGCCGCAACTATGGTCTTGCATACGCTCAGGCCGATGCCCATGCTGCGCGTGGTATCGGCGGATTTGTTGCCGGAGAGCTGAAGGCTGCCGTCAAAGAGATGGGGCAGCGTGTCCTCATCTATGCCGCGCCCGTTGTCGGCGACGCTGACTATCGCCTTGCCGTTCTCCTCGCGCGCGTTGATCTTTATCTGGCTGACATGTCCCCCGTGAACAACGGCGTTGTCCATGAGGTTTATAAGCACCTGCTCGATGAGCATCGCGTCCATCGGCAGAAAGATCATCGTCTCCGGAACGGAGACGGAGACGGGGACGTCGTCATGGCGCTTTTTGAAAGCCGTGACCGCTTCGCTCAGGACTTCTTCAAGGATCTCATCGTTCTTCGTGATGCCGCCCATATCTGCGCCGTTCATGCGCGTTATGGACAGGAGGTTCTCAACCATGCGGCAGAGCCATTCGGCGTCCTTCTTGGCGTCAAGCAGCAGCTCATTTTTCTGCTGCTTGGTCAGAACCTCGTCACCCTCAAGCACTGTGGATATCGAACCGCTTATGGCCGTCAGCGGTGTGCGCAGGTCGTGCGATATCGCGCGCAGGAGGTTTGCCCGCATCTTCTCTCGCTCCGACTCCATGTGCAGCCGCTCCTGTGCCTTGAGACGGGCGGTGAGCGTCGAGGTGGCAAAGCCCACAGCGAGCATCGTCATAAACGTGAGCGGGTAGCCGTAGATAGTGAAGTCCAGCTTCAGGTACGGGAAGGTAAAGGCAAAGTTGACGAACACGACGCTGACGAAAGCCGCGAGGAAGCCGTAAAAATAACCGTCGGTCGACAGGGAGATGATAAGCACGGCCAGCACGAATATCAGCG
The DNA here is from genome assembly GCA_945917385.1 of uncultured bacterium. The sequence goes on along the minus strand of CAMEHJ010000243.1, from coordinate 227 downwards.
GGACATGCACATCCGAGGTCGTCGTGCGCATGAGCATGGCGCATATCGCGGATGCGACGCCCAGCATCGAGAAGAATATCAGCCAGCCCTTGAGGCTTGTTTTTATGTATTCCCTGCACAGAGATCTGACTTTTGAAAAGAATGTGCCGGCTTTTTTCATTGCTTCATTTTCCATATTATTTCTTTGTCTCCATTATAACATGTTCGCCCGTTAAGACGGTGCAAAG
>CAMEHJ010000242.1 GCA_945917385.1 uncultured bacterium | reverse complement strand
TGCTGGGGGTACTGTACGATTTTTTTCGCGCGGTGAGATACGCGTTCGGCAAGGCGGGCGCGGCGTGCGACGTCCTGTTCTGCCTCATCTGCGCGCTTGCGCTGTTTTGGCTCGTAATGCGCTCGGCACAGGGCACGCTCGGAACATGGGTAATACCGCTGCTCGGCGCGGGGGCACTTCTGTATTTCGCGTCGGTCAGCGAGTTCGTTCTCAGAGCGGCTGAAAAAACAATAGGGATAATCTGCCATACGGCAAACATTGGCGCAGAGATATTTAAAAAAGTTTTTGCAATTTTAAATATGCACTTCCAAAATGCGAAAAAATGTTTTATTATTAAAAAATAAAGGTACGCCGATGGCGTGACCGGGAGCAGCCAATGAGGGCAAAAGAAACGCTTATCTGTATAGTGGCGGTGGCGCTGCTGATTTATTCGCTTACGGTTTTTGCCGGGGCAGGGCGCGAGCTTGACAGGCTGAAGGCCGAGGCGGGCGCTGCGGCGGATAGGCTGGGCGAATTGGAAAAGGAAAATTCGTCGCTGCAAACCTCGCTCGAAGAGGGCATGAGCGACGAAGAGCTGGAGCGTCTCGCGAGAGAGCGGCTCGCACTGGTGCTGCCGGGGGAAAAGATATTCTATTTTGTTACAGACAGAGAGGAGCACCCATGGAATTTGCGGTCGGGGCAGTATTAGAAGGCAAGGTCACGGGCATAACTAAGTTTGGGGCGTTCGTCGCGCTTGAGGGCGGAAAGAGCGGGCTTGTGCATATATCCGAGATAGCAAATTCCTACGTCAGCAGTGTTGAGGATTACCTGAAGGTAGGTCAGACGGTCAAGGTGCGTGTGCTTAACATAGGCGAGGGAGGGAAAATCAACCTCTCCATCAAGCGCGCGGAAGAAAAGCCGGGCCATCCGACGCCCGAACGGCGTGAGGACAGGGCGCAGAGCGCGCGCCCCGCGCAGACGCAGGCAAGCGACGACTTTGAGGACAGACTGAAAAGATTCATGCAGGAATCCGACAGCCGCATCGCGGACAACCGTATGTACTCGGACCGAAAGCAGCGCAGCAGACGCCGCTGAAAATACATAATAATATACTTGTGAGGAGAAAAATGACTGACTTCAATCAACTGTACCGTTCCAAGCTCACAACGGCGGACGAGCTTGCCCGCCGTGCACAGAGCGGCTGGGTCATTGGCATGGACGCCGGCCCGGCGCAGACCCCGGCAATCATCTCCGCAATCGCAAGGCGAGTCAGGGAGGACGATTTGAGCGGACTGAAGGTCCACACCCTGCTGGATGTGTACCCCTATGAATTTTACGCGGATGACAGTCTCGCGGGGAAGATGACGGGCTGCTCGTGGTTTTCAAGCGCAGGCGCAAGAAAAGCCGTCAACGGCGGCTACGGCGATTTTATCCCCTCCTACTACCGCGACATACCGGGGCTTATGGCGGGATACGAGTTTGACGCCTACTGCGTGGCGGTGTCCCCGATGGACAAGCACGGATATTTCAGCCTCGGTCTGACAAGCTCCTGCTGTGAGGCGCTGTTTGACCGGTCTAAGCGCATTTTCGTAGAGGTAAACGAGAATATGCCGCGCGCAGTCGCCTGTATGCAGCTTCATGTAAGTCAGGTGGATGCGATCATTGAAAACAATATCCCCCTGCCGGAGCTTCCGAAGAGCGCGCTTGACGAGACAAGCATCATCATCGGCAATCTCATTGCCGAGCAGATCCCGGACGGCGCCTGCATCCAGCTCGGCATCGGCGCTATCCCGGACGCGACCGGCATGGCGCTTAAATCCAAGCACGACCTGGGCATCCACACCGAGATGTTCGTTGACTCAATGGTGGAGCTTATCGAGTGCGGCGCCGTTAATAACAGCAAAAAGCAGATACACCGCGGCAAGAGCGTCACCACCTTTGCTTACGGCTCAAAGCGCATTTACGATTATATCGACGATAACCCCGCAATCGAGCTGCTGCCCGTAAACTACGTCAACGACCCGAATGTCATTTGCAAAAACGACAATATGGTATCCATCAACGCTGCGCTTGAGGTTGACCTCTGGGGTCAGGTATGCGCAGAGAGCGTCGGCACAAAGCATATGTCCGGCTCCGGCGGACAGATCGACTATGTGCGCGGCGCGTGCCAGTCAAAGGGAGGCATGAGCTTCATCGCCTTCTCCTCAACCGCGAAAAACGGCACCATCAGCAAGATCCGCCCGATACTCACCCCCGGCGCCGTCTGCACCACCAGCAAGAACGACGTTGACTGCATCGTGACCGAGTACGGCATCGCAAAGCTGAGAGGCAAAAGTCTCGGTGAGCGCGCAAAGCAGCTTATCGAAATCGCGCACCCGGACTTCCGCGACGAGCTTCGCTTCGAGGCAAAGAAACGCGGCATGATGATTTAATTGAATATGAGTTAATAAAAAAACACCCTGCCCATTTGATATCGGGCAGGGTGATTTTATGCTTCGTGTCAGGTTTTTCTGTAAAGCTGATATCCGCAGCGGCAGGCGATATGGATTTTCCCCTTGCCGCGCGGGACGCGGATAACCGTGCCGCAGCCGGGACACTTGAAAAACACAAAGTCCTTGCGCTGCCTGAAGCGTTCCTTCCTCGCGTCAAACTCGTGTACAAGCTTTGCACGGCAGGCGAGGAAGAGGTTGTTCTCCGCCTCGCGTTGTGCGTACTGTCTTGAAAACGCGCGGGTGAAAGCAAAAATGAGCGCGATAAGTCCGAGAACGTTGAAAAGACGGCTCAAAAAACC
>CAMEHJ010000241.1 GCA_945917385.1 uncultured bacterium | reverse complement strand
ACGGATGATTTTGTTCATACGCTCCATGCATACTACTACGCCGCCGGCAATGGGAACTGCGCCGCCGACAAGTCCCGTACCGGCGCCGCGCGGGGTGACGGGGATGAGATTCTCGTTGCAGAGCTTCATGATAGCGGATACCTCTTCGGTACTCTCGACTATGCAGACTGCTTCAGGAAAAGCTTTGCCGTAAATGGGCATCTCGTCGTGGGAGAAGCGCTCTTCCACGTCGCTGCCGTAGTAAAAACGGGTCTCGCCGACTATCGCTTTGAGCTGTTCGGCTATCTCAGATGTAACTTTGTTGTACTTTGCCATTAATTTTTCCTCCTGTTTCAATATTTGATCAGGCTCTTATAAGGAGCACTGAAAGATCGTTTACGTTTGTGCCCGTAGTCCCTGTGATGATTAGACCTCCGCATTTTTCGAGCGCGTGATAAGAATCGTTTTCCGCAAGAACTCGGTCTATGCTCACGCCCTTTCCGCGAAGCGCCGCCGCGGTGCCTCCGTCAACATAGCCGCCGGCTGCGTCCGTGGGGCCGTCCGTTCCGTCCGAACCGACGGAGAATACAGCCACATTGCTCAATCCGTCAATACCTGCCGCTGCAGAGAGCGCAAGCTCCTGATTTCTGCCGCCGAGCCCATTACCTGTGAGCTTTACTACTGTCTCTCCTCCGGCTATGAAGGCAAGCTGCCTGCTGCTGCCCGCATAAGTCTTTGCAATGGCAGCAAGGAAGGAACCGGCTTCGCGTGCCACGCAGCTGAGCATATCCGTCAGTATTATCGGCTCATAGCCGAGCTCAATACACTTTTCACGCGCAGATTCACACAGTTGCCGTACGCTTCCGGTAATGTGCGTCTCGACATTGTCCAGAGACTTTGGCGTTTCCCTATTGAGAAGCGCGAGCGCCTGCTCCGAGAGCTTCAGGCCGTACTTGGACACAATATTTAGTGCATCCGCACAGGATGAGCTGTCCGGGTATGCAGGACCGGAGGCGATCATATCCACGGGATCGCCGAGAACGTCTGAAAGAATGACCGAAAAGACTTTTGCCGGAGCACAAAGCTCGGCAAATCTGCCGCCTTTTACGGCGGACAGGCGCTTGCGGATCTTGTTCATCTCAACGATATCAGCGCCGCAGGCAAGCATCTGGTTGGTCAGTTCCTGAAGCTCGTCTCCGGAGATGAGCGGCATTTCAAATAGCGCGGAGCCGCCACCGGATATCAGAAACAGCACCGCATCATCCTCGCCCCATAGCTTTGCAGCCTCTATAGCGGCAGCGGTCGCGGCAAATGTGCTCTCGTCGGGAACGGGATGTCCCGCTTCAAATATCCTAAGGTTTCCTATCGTGCCCTTGGAGTGGCCGTATTTTGTGATGACCATGCCGTCGGCAAGCCGGTCTCCGAGCTGCTCATAAGCGGCGTTCGCCATCTGCCATCCCGCTTTTCCTATCGCGACAAGGTGAATTTTTCGTCCACCGAAGTCGGCGCTCTCGAGCGCCTTTTTCACCGCAGAATCAGGCAGCGCAGACTTTATCGCGCTGTCAATAATCATCATTGCATCGTTAAAAATCGACATATTCCCTCCGTTGAGCTCAATCTCTATCTGCAAGATAAGGCAACAGCCCGCCTTTATCTATCATTTCTTGGATAAACGGCGGAAAGCCGCCGGCAGAGTAACGCTTGTTCGTCGAGCGATCGTGGATAATGCCTTTTTCAAGGTCGACGTCGACGCAGTCGCCGGAGCTTATCTCCTCGGCTGCCTCCGCAGATTCAAGTATCGGCAGGCCGATGTTTATCGCATTGCGATAAAATATTCTCGCAAATGAGGCGGCTATGACACACTTTACGCCACACGCCTTGATCGCAAGGGGGGCGTGCTCGCGCGAGGATCCGCAGCCGAAGTTTTCACCGGCCACAATGATGTCTCCCCTGTTGACCGTACCGGCAAAGTCGCTGTCTATATCCTCCATACAGTGTGCGGCAAGATCCTCATCCCTGTACAGTGCCAGATAGCGCGCTGGCAAGATAACATCGGTGTCCACGCTGTTTCCGTATTTATATACCTTGTTTGCCATATCACATCTCTCCTTCGTCGGGTACGGCTATGTAGCCGGCGACCGCAGACGCTGCCGCTACCGCGGGGCTTGACAGATATATCTCCGAGTTCTGCGGGCCCATCCTGCCGACAAAGTTTCGGTTTGTCGTCGATACACAGCGCTCACCCGAGGCAAGAACGCCTACATGCCCTCCGTTACAGGGGCCGCAGGTGGGCATGGATACCGTCGCTCCTGCGTCGAGGAAGCATTCGATGAGCCCTTCATCCATTGCCTCGCGGTAAACCGTCCATGTGGCGGGGATTATTATACAGCGCACATGGTCCGCTACCTTCTTGCCGCGCAGCACCCGCGCCGCCGCGCGAAGGTCGCTGATATGTCCGTTTGTGCAGCAGCCGATGACGACCTGATCGATATGGAGTTTACTGAAACAAGCGGCGTCTTTCACATTTGACGGAAGGTTAGGCGCGGCGACCACCGGTTTGAGCGCTGACAGGTCAATATCCACGGTTCGCGTATATTCCGCGTCAGGGTCCGCCGAAACTATAGTGTAGGGTCGCTTTACACGTCCGGAGATGTACTCTATCGTTTTGTCGTCCACAGGAAAAATGCCGTTTTTCGCGCCTGCCTCTATTGCCATATTGCAAATAGTGAAGCGATCGTCGATGGAAATGCCCGACACGGCGTCGCCGCAGAATTCCAGAGACTGATACCTGGCTCCGTCAAC
>CAMEHJ010000240.1 GCA_945917385.1 uncultured bacterium | reverse complement strand
AGCACATCCCCCTGATTCTGCGGCTGTACAGCCGCAGAATCAGGGGGATGTGCTATGTCATCTCAACGGAGAATTGAAATATCTGCCGCATTTTACTGAAAAAATTCGGACAGAAATACTCCGGAGCAATGAATCAATTTTTCTGAGTGAACACCCATTCACGCTGTATTTTATAGCTGATGAAAAACAGCACGGTGTCCACGATGAACTTAAACAGCGTTGCAAGCCCGGCGCCGGTATTGGCGGCGAGGTGGTTGATCGCCGTGACAAGCCCCGCCGAAACAAGCATCTGCGGGATGCACAGGCAATAATAACGCAAAAGCGCTCTCTTGTAGTTCTTTTTATTTTCGAACACTATCGCGTTATTTGCATTGAAGTTTGCAAACGAGGATACCGCGCGCGCGATAACCGTCGAGCCAAGCTCGGCAAGGCGTCCGAAAGCGCCGCCAAAAAACCTCATGGACAGGTAAAACACCGCAAGGTCAATAAGCGTCGCACTCAGCGAGCTTGCGAGAAATTTGAACATGACCTTGAAGATCCGCCACGAATCCTTTACGGCGTTATAGTGCGAGCCGGAATTATCCCCCTCGTACACGGTCTCTATCGGCTGCTCATAAAACTCGATGCCCCAGCGCTTCATCCACAGCAGCATATTCGTCTCGTACTCAAAACGCTCGCCGGATATTCCAATGAACCTTTCAAGAAACTGCGTCGGAATCGCGCGAAGTCCGGTCTGGGTGTCGGAGAGCTTAATCCCGTAGCAGATACGAAACAGCCTTGATGTTGTCTTATTCCCGGCGACGCTCCTTGCCGGAACGCCCGGGAGGTTAAAGTCGCGGCAGCCCATTATTACCTTGTCGCCGCACTCAAGCATTTTCTCGCCGCAGGCAATAATGTCCTTTGTGAGATGCTGCCCGTCGCCGTCGATTGTTATTACGCCCTTGACCTCCGGCATTTCTTTCAGCACATACTCGAACGCGGTCTTGAGCGCGCGTCCCTTTCCCCTGTTTACGCCGTGGTCAAGCACAATGCACTGAGGCTTCTCCGCCGCCTCGGCAAAGCGCACACTGTGTTCGGCGTCGCTGCCGTCGTTTACAATCACGATTTTCTCAAACCCCGCGTCAACAAGCCCGTCAACCACGGCCTTGAATTTCATGTCGGGATTGAGAGAAGGCAAAACAATTGCAAGCTCGGAAAAACACTTAATTTCCGCCATAGACCTACCTCTTTAATAAAGTTCCTGGGAAATAGTTCTGATATCGCCGTCGTTATCCACGCAGATGATCCTCAGATTGCTTACGCCGCTCTCCTCGCCGCGTCCCGGATAGAAAACGGTATAGTTTGCTGTCACGTCACACATATAGTAGCCGTCGCCCAAATCGAGCGCGCCGTTCAAAACCGCGGAATCCAGCCTGTACGACTGGGTATGTCCGTAGCTGAGTCCGTCCATCATATCCTTCAGATAGGTGTCAAACTCGGTACCGGCAACTACATATCCCGAAAGCTGCTTATAAGCCGTCATCGGATCGCTCACGCCGGAAGTAAAGCGCAGATAGCGGTCAATGTACGCAACCGAGAAATTCGACAGCCTTTCGAGCATATCCTCGGAGCAAGGCACGATGAACTGGGAGTCGTCCTGAGTTTCGTCAATGACGACAACATTTCCGTCCGCGTCCTTGATAACAGGCTCAAGCACGCCTATACAGTTATCATACTTATATCTGACCTTGGTGGGCAGGCCGCCAAAGTCCTCATAATACGGCTCCAGCACGTCATAGGGGATATCCGTCTCGACTATGTATTCCTCACCAAGCAGATTGTCATTGAGATACACGCTGTACATCTTGGGCACGACAGTCTCAACACTCGTGTATAAGCCGTTGAAGTCAAACTCCACATTGCTGATTTTCCACGGCAGCAGCGTCTTGAATTTAAGCTCGTCTGCCTTGCCGGTATCCTCAACAAGCGTGACCTTGCCGAAAACATTGCCGTTTCCGCAGCGAAGGCTGTAATTAATGGAGTTGCCCGCGTCGGCACTTCCCTGCCGGGTGTATGTTATCCCCTCACTCAGCAGCTCCTTCACGCGCTCTGCGCACTCTTCGTCGGTCTGCATCTCGTGAGGCATCTTGGATATAGCCTCATCTATGCCGTCAACCCAGTGGTTTCTGTTTATCTCGTCAACGTAGGCGTCAATCACATGGTTCGGCCTTGCGTTTTCATACTCTTCGGCATAGCGCCACACAAGATTAAGTCCGAACGCCGCGGCGCCTATGAGAAGCAGCGTCCAGATAAACAGGGAAATCCAGTAAACCTTTGTCCAAAGCTTTCTTCTGGCTCTTTTAGTCATCCAAACCGCCTCCCATCACTTAAACAGGAATGCCGTGGGCAGCGGGCGGGAGGTGCCGTATGCCGCGGAGCACTTGTTTACATACTGTCCCTGATACCACATGACCGTTGAAGAACCTCCGTCAAGGTTCAGCGCGTTTACAGCGCCGTAGTCAAGCAGCAGGTCGACAACGTCCTGATAGGTCGCGCCCGCGCTGTGCGCCTGTCTGCCGTCGATAACGAGCATAATTACCGCACCGTCGGCGCGCTGGGCGATAGCGGTTCTCGGATTGACGCCGCTGGAGAGATACTGAGGGTCGGTGGGGATACCGTTTGAAATGAGAATCGGACCGAAGGAGACGCAGTTGACAATGTTGTTCTCCACCGCCTCGTCGTAGGTAAAGTAGCCGACGTGCATAAGCCCGTTGATGTCAAAGCCCGCCGCGCCGTCTGTTGTAAACGCCTCG
>CAMEHJ010000239.1 GCA_945917385.1 uncultured bacterium | reverse complement strand
TATCTCAGCGATGCGCCAAGCTCGCCGTCGGGGCCGCCGTACTGGCTGATGATAAACTTCGCAAGAGCGGGATAGGTGTTTTTTATCTTTACGGGGTACTGCAATTTCTTTTCATATACAAACATTTTTCACACCTCCGCTTTCGGCTGATATTCCCACGGCCAAGGGTCGGAAAGCCACGAGTAGCATTCCATACCCAGCATATCGCTCTGCTGTACGGGTCCGTACTGTTTTACATATCTCTCCCGCGCTTCTTTCCCGAGCGCGAGGAAGCCCTGATACATGCAGAAGGCCTCCGAATCATCCGGGTGTGTATCAAGATAAAGCTCAAGCTCGTCGGCCACGAAGTCAATGGCCATAAGCTCCGTAAGCGGGCCTGGGGCGACATTGTCCCCCACTATATTCATAAACGGCAAATCAAGACCCGGAAAAAGCGTGCCGCGGCTCAGCGCCTCGCAGGTGTCGTACGAGGGCGAAACCGACTTCTGCATCGGCACATATGCCATTGCAAGCGGAGCGTTTTCCGGAAGAGAGCCGTATTTATAAGCATTCCTTCGGTTATTCAATTCAATTCCTCCATATAATCTTTTAGTGAGCGGCCTCACAGCATAATATGTCGGAATCGGAAAAATAGTTAAAGGGTATGGACGCATACCATACCCTTTAACATTATCATTTTATCATCTCGACAAATTCCTGCTCGGAGATTATTTTTATGCCGAGCGCTTCTGCTTTCGTAAGCTTACTGCCCGCGTTCTCACCTGCGAGAACGTAGCTCGTCTTTTTGGATACGGAGCCTGATGCCTTGCCGCCGAAGCTCTCAATAATCGCGGAAGCTTCGTCGCGGGTAAACTCTGACAAAGTACCCGTTAACACGAATGTTAGTCCCGCAAAGCGGTCGTCCTTTTTCTCCTCGTGGCTTTTGAAGTCCACGCCCGCCGCGCGAAGTCTTTCGATAAGCTCCCTCGACTGGGGGTTTGAAAACCATGAGCGGATAAAGAGCGCGGTCACGCCGCCGATATCCGGAATTTTTGTAAGCGTCTCCTCGTCTGCCGCCATAAGCGCGTCGAGGTCTGCAAAATGTGATGCAAGAACCTTTGCCGCTTTCTGCCCCACCTGCCTTATGCCGAAGGCGCAGACGAGCCTTGACAGTCCCGCGAATTTGCTCTGCTCAATGGCAGAAATGAGATTTGCCGCCGATTTATCTCCCATGCGCTCAAGATTCGCGACGGCCTCGGACGTGAGGTAATAGAGATCTGCCGCGTCCTTGACTAAACCGCTGCCGATAAGGCTTTCGCATACCGAGATGCCAAGCCCCTCAATATCCATCGCCTCACGGGAGGCAAAGTGCGCGATATTGCGAAGTCTCTGTGCGGGACATTCCGGACTTGTACAGCGAAGTGCCGCGCCGTCCTCGTCACGGACGACGGGCGAACCGCACTCCGGGCAGACAGAGGGAAGAACGAACTTTACCGTGTTCTCCGGCCGCTTTGCCTTGTTTACCGACAAAACCTCCGGGATTATCTCCCCCGCCTTCTGGAGAAGCACCGTGTCCCCTATGCGGATATCAAGCCTGTCAATATTGTCCTGATTGTGCAGAGTTGCGGCGGAAACCGTCGTTCCGGCAAGTCTGACCGGCTCAACAATGACCTTCGGCGTCAGCACTCCCGTGCGCCCGACCTGAACGACGATGTCCACAACGCGGCTCTCCTTCTTCTCAGGCGGGTATTTATAGGCAACCGCCCAGCGCGGCGCCTTCGCGGTACTGCCGAGCGCGGCTCTCTGCGCGAGAGAATTGACCTTAATTACGGCGCCGTCCATATCATACGGCAGCTCCCCCCTGCTTTCACCGAGCGTATTTATCTGCTCTACGCAGTCGCGGATGTTGTCATAGGTCCTGTACGGCACCGTCGGAAAGCCCATCGCCTTCATCGCGTCGAGCGTTTCCGCGTGCGTTGTATAAGTGCCGCTTGACGAAAACTGCATATTGAAACAGATGATATCAAGCTTTCTTGACGCGGCGATTTTCGGGTCAAGCTGGCGCATCGAGCCTGCCGCCGCGTTGCGCGGGTTTGCAAGAAGCGGCTCTCCGTTTAGCTCGCGCTGTTCGTTCAGCTTTTCAAAAACGGCCTTGGACATATAGACCTCGCCCCGGACGATAAGCCGTTCGGGGGCATTTTCGATCCGCAGCGGCAGCGAGCGAACGGTTCTGAGATTTTCAGTGACGTTTTCACCGGTAATTCCGTCGCCTCGGGTTGCGCCGCGGACAAACACTCCGTTTTCGTATTCAAGCGACATGGAAAGGCCGTCGATCTTCGGCTCGACAACAAACTCGTGTTCTCCGGGGATAAGGGAGTCGACACGCTCCCTGAAGGAGAACAGCTCCTCCGTGGAGAAAACATCCGTAAGGCTTTCAAGCGGCACCTGATGCGTTACCGGCTCAAACTTTGAAAGCGCCTGACCGCCGACTCTCTGCGTGGGGGAATCGCGCGTGACAAGCTCCGGGTGCTTTGCCTCAAGCTCTTCAAGCTGTCTGAGCATCATGTCGTATTCATAGTCGGAGATGATTGGCGCATCAAGCACATAGTAGAGCTTATTATGGTATTCAAGCTCCTTTCGAAGTCTGAGTATTTCCTTCTTGTCGTCCATGTTTATCTCCTGTTCTGCGTTACTGCATATTCAGATAGGTTTCGGGCACACGCCCCACAACCACGTTGTCCGCTATCAGTATCTCTGTCGTGACCTGCGTGCTGACGGTTTCCCAGGGTATCAGAATATCAACGTCCACGATA
>CAMEHJ010000238.1 GCA_945917385.1 uncultured bacterium | reverse complement strand
AGACAAGCGCCTCACAGGTATGCTGTTTGAAAAGATTCCTGTAAAATGTGTCAACGTGATTAAAGCGGTTATCCGTACAGATTGCCGGCTCGATTCCGGGTATGGCGTCAATCAGAGCCTCCGCCTCCTCCCGCGTCATAACGTGGCGCATATACGCGTTCGAGTCCACGGGCGTAAAATAGGTGCCGCTGCCGATATACGGAGAGAGACGGTAATACAGCTTGTCCGCAGGAGCCGATTCCAACGGGGCAATATCGTCAACCGTACAGACGCCGCATTCGCCGTATATGATCTTGTCTCCTACCTTAAACATTTTAAAATATCCCCCATACTATTATCTATACATACATATTACACCATATATGCCCGTTTTTTCAATATTTTTTTACAGAAAATTTGTAAATGCACCGTGCGGGCGCGTTGTTTTCGCCGCCCGTCTGTGGTAAAATGCAGAAAGACGTGTTCGCGTGACTGTATGTTCTGTACGGAGGGATAAGATGAGATATAGTTTTTACCAAATTGCGTGGATAGTAATTGTTTACGCCTTTCTCGGCTGGTGTACGGAGGTCGCATACGCGGGGGTCAAGCGCGGGAAATTCGTGAACCGCGGCTTTCTGAACGGCCCGGTCTGCCCCATCTACGGCTTCGGCGTTTTGAGCGTGGTGCTCGTGCTTGAGCCGATTAAGGAAAACACGATACTGCTCTTTCTGGGCAGTATGCTGTTTTGCTCGGTTCTTGAATTTATTGCCGGGTACGCGATGGAGCGGATATTCAACGACAAGTGGTGGGACTACTCCGACAACCCCTTCAACATCAAGGGCTATGTCTGCCTTGAGTTTTCGCTGATGTGGGGGCTTGCCTGCGTTCTGGTTATCGACAGCATACACCCGCATATAATGAATTTTATAAACCGCATCCCGTACTCTGTCGGCGTATGGATAATCGCCGTTCTCTGCGCGCTGTTCGCAGTTGACCTTGCGCTGACGCTCATCGAGCTTTTGAAGCTGCCGAAGCGCTTCAGGGCGATAGAGGAGCTTGAAAGGGCGCTCACCTCCGTGTCGGATAATATAGGCGAGAAGATAATATACGCGGGTGTGGAGCATGGAATGGAATACGCGAAGGAGTATGAGGAAAAGCATCCCGAAGCTGCGGAGCGCGGGCGCGAAAAGGTGCAGGGTGTAATCGAAAAACGCGCCGAGATAAGCGAGCGCGCACGCGAAAAGGAGCTTGAGTTCAACGCGGCGATGAGAGAAAAGCGGGAGGAGCTTGACAAAATGCTCCGCCGCGGCATCGTACACGAGCGTATTATCCGCGCCTACCCGCAGCTTCTCAAGGGCGAGCATAACGGTAATAACTTCCGCAAATTCAAAACACACAAGGAAAAGAAAAAGTGAAGCTTTACTTAAAAGGACATGATTATAAATACGCCGTCGAGCAGATGCTTTTGACCATGTTCCCGGAAGAGCGCCCGGAATATGCGGAGACGGAGACACGCGGCGAGGGTATGACGGTGAGCCTTGAAGCCGCCGGCGATTTTATGATCGCTGAGTGTGTGCTTCGCCGCGGCGGAGAGGTATTCACGGCAAATGAGTCGCGGGAAAACGCCGCCATGCCGACGCCGCTTCTGCGCGACAGGCAGTGCCAGAGGCTCATCAAAAATGTTATCTACCGCGCGGCGCTCGCGTCGGGAGTCAGACGCCCCGCGTGGGGCGCGCTCACGGGCGTGCGGCCGGGGAAGCTTCTGTGCGCGATGCTCCGCGAGGGGCTGAGCGAGGACGAAGCGCTTGAAAGGTTCATGGACGAATATAATGTGACGCCGGAGCGCGCCGCGCTCTGTCTCGATACGAGCAGGGAGACAATGGCGGCAATGGCGGGGCTTGAGGAGCGGGATATCTGCCTGTACGTCGGGATACCGTTTTGCCCGACGCGCTGTTCCTATTGCAGCTTTGTGAGCCAGTCGGTTGAAAAGAGCATGAAGCTTATCGAACCGTTTATGGACGCGCTGTTAAAGGAGGTGCGCGCGACGGCAGAGCAGGTGAAAAAGCTCGGCTTGCGGGTGGTGTCGATTTACATGGGCGGCGGCACGCCCACGACGCTCTCGGCAGAGCAGCTTGAGACGCTCTGCACGGCGCTTGAAAACGAGTTCGACCTCGGTGCGGTGCGCGAATACACGGTGGAGGCGGGCAGACCCGACACGATAACCGTCGAGAAGCTTCAGACGCTCAGAAGGCACGGCGTTGACCGCGTCAGCGTAAACCCGCAGACCATGTCCGACAGCGTGCTCCGGCTTATCGGGCGCAGGCACACGGCGGCCGATATTGAGGACGCTTTTAAGAAGGTGCGCGAGGTCGGCGGCTTTGCGGTAAATATGGACCTCATCGCGGGACTGCCCGGCGACAGCGCGGAGGGCTTTCGCGAAACGCTGGACCGGGTGCTCGCGCTTAATGCGGAGAATGTGACGGTACACACGCTGTCGCTGAAAAAAGGCTCGCGCATTACGCTTGAGGGGGCGGAGCTTCCGGGGGCTGATGTCGTCGCGGAGATGCTTGACATCGCTGGGGAAAAGCTTCGCGCGCAGGGCTACTCGCCGTATTACCTTTACAGGCAGAAGTTCATGTCCGGCGGCTTTGAGAACGTCGGCTGGGCAAAGGACGGGTATATCAACCTCTATAACATCTGCATCATGGAGGAGCTTTGCAGCATTCTCGCCATCGGAGGCGGCGGCTCCACAAAGCTCATCCGGCGCGACGACGGGCGCAACATCCGACTCATGGCGCCGAAGTACCCGCTCGAATA
>CAMEHJ010000237.1 GCA_945917385.1 uncultured bacterium | reverse complement strand
AGGAGGGCGACATTCCACGTATTCTCAAAATCACCGAGGACGCGCGGGCGAGCCTGAGAAAATACCGCGTTGACCAGTGGCAGGGCGAATACCCGACGAGAGAGATTTTTGAAAACGACATCCGGATAGGCGAGTGCTATGTCATCTGCCATGGGGACGAGGTCGCGGCCTTCTTCGTGCACAGCGAGCGGGAGGAGCCGACCTATGCCGACATTACGGACGGCAAGTGGACGGCGGATATGCCCTACTGCGTGCTGCACAGGGCGGCGGTCGCGGCGGAGTACCGAGGCACGGGGGTGTCGGGACAGCTTATAAAATTTGTCGAGCAGCTCACCAGAGACTGCGGACGCCGCGCGGTGCGCGTGGATACGCACAAAAAGAATAAGCCCATGCAGAATCTTCTGCGCGAGGCGGGCTTCCGCTACCGCGGGAATATCCTGATAAACAGCGAGCCGGGGCACGACCCGCACCGGCAGGCGTTTGAAAAAATACTCAAGAAATAACGGAGCGGCTATGGAGCTTACGAACATAAACGAGATAAAGGAGCTGCTTTCAAGGCACGGCTTCAGATTTTCAAAGTCGATGGGTCAGAATTTTCTGACGGCGGCATGGGTGCCGCGCGATATCGCGGACAGCGCCGAGCTTGACGAGGGGACAGGCGTACTTGAGGTCGGCCCCGGAATCGGCTGCCTTACAAAGCAGCTCAGCCTGCGCGCGGGCAAGGTGCTGAGCGTGGAGCTTGATAACGCGCTTCGCCCCATCCTTGCGGAGACGCTCTCAGAGTGCGAGAATGTGGAGGTAATTTTCGGAGATGTGCTCAAGCAGGATCTCCCCGCGCTCGTCAGAGAGCATTTTGCGGGTATGCGCTGCGCGGTGTGCGCGAATCTCCCGTACAATGTGACAAGCCCTCTGCTCACGGCGTTTATAGAGGCAGAGTGCTTTGAAACCATCACCGTGATGATCCAGCGCGAGGTCGCAAGGCGTATCTGCGCCGCGCCCGGCACCGCCGACTACGGCGCATTCGGCATCTTCGTGCAGTGGCACATGGAGACGGAGCTTCTGTTCGACGTTCCGCCCTCCTGCTTCATCCCCCAGCCGAAGGTGACCTCCTCCGTGATAAGGCTCCGCAGACGTGCCGAGCACCCGGCCGAAACCACGGACGAGCAGTTTTTGTTCAAGGTGATCAGGGCGGCATTTAACCAGCGCAGAAAGACGCTTATCAACGCGATAAGCTCACAAATTCCAGGTGTTACCAAGGAACAGGCGGAGCGCGCCGTGACGGAATCGGGCTTTGACGCGCGCATCCGGGGAGAGACTTTGAATATTGGTAAATTTGCAACAATAGCCGACAAATTAGCCGCTATAATCAGTGCTGATTTGTGAGGAAAGTGCATTGATAAAAATGCGTATTTTATGGTATTCTAACAAGTGGCTGATATTACTCATATAAATTATTTTTGTTATAGAAAGGGTAGATAAAATGAGCAAAAAATATGTTTATTTGTTCACCGAAGGCAACGCCACCATGCGTGAGCTCCTTGGCGGTAAGGGCGCAAACCTTGCCGAGATGACCAACATCGGTATGCCTGTTCCCCAGGGCTTCACCATCACCACCGAAGCCTGCACCCAGTACTACGAGGACGGCCGCCAGATCAACGACGAGATCATGAGCGAGATCATGAAGAACGTCGAGATCATGGAGCAGATCAACGGCAAGAAGTTCGGCGACCTCAAGAACCCTCTGCTCGTCTCCGTCCGTTCCGGCGCACGCGCATCCATGCCCGGCATGATGGACACCATCCTCAACCTCGGTCTTAACGACGACGTCGTTGCCGCAATGATCGCCGGCAACCCCGACCCCAAGTTCGAGCGCTTTGTTTACGACTCCTACCGCCGCTTCATCCAGATGTTCTCCGACGTCGTTATGGAAGTCGGCAAGAAATATTTCGAGCAGCTCATCGACGCAATGAAGGAAAAGAAGGGCGTTGTTTACGACGTTGACCTCACTGCCGCCGACCTCAAGGAGCTGGCAGAGCAGTTCAAGGCCGAGTACAAGAAGCAGCTCGGCGAGGACTTCCCCTCCGACCCGAAGGTACAGCTTTACGAAGCTATCCGTGCCGTTTTCCGTTCCTGGGACAACCCCAGAGCGAACGTCTACCGCCGCGACAATGACATCCCCTACTCCTGGGGCACCGCTGTCAACGTCATGCCCATGGTATTCGGCAACCTGAACGACAACTCCGGCACCGGCGTTGCCTTCACCCGTGACCCCGCCACCGGCGAGAAGAAGCTCATGGGCGAGTTCCTTGTCAACGCACAGGGCGAAGACGTCGTCGCAGGCGTCCGCACCCCGATGCCCATCTCCCAGATGGCAGAGCAGTTCCCCGAAGCATACGCACAGTTTGTTCAGGTCTGCGACACCCTCGAAAACCACTACCGCGATATGCAGGACATGGAGTTCACCGTCGAGAACGGCAAGCTTTACATGCTCCAGTGCCGCAACGGTAAGCGCACCGCACAGGCAGCTCTCAAGATCGCTTGCGACCTCGTTGACGAGGGCATGATCGACGAGAAGCAGGCAGTCCTCATGATCGACCCGCGCAACCTCGACACTCTTCTCCACCCCCAGTTCGACGCTTCCGTCATCAAAAAGGCAGAGGCTATCGGCAAGGGTCTCGGTGCATCCCCCGGCGCAGCCTGCGGCAAGATCGTCTTTACCGCTGAGGATGCCAAGGAGTGGGCAGAGCGCAAGGAAAAGGTCGTTCTCGTTCGTCTCGAGACCAGCCCCGAGGATATCGAGGGCATGAAGGCCGCACAGGGCATCCTGACCGTTCGCGGCG
>CAMEHJ010000236.1 GCA_945917385.1 uncultured bacterium | reverse complement strand
TGCTCCCTGCGATTTATTCACAGTTCCGGGAGGAGGCATCTCAGTCCCAAATGAGCAGGAAAAAAAGTGAAAAATCAGAAAATATGACTGACAATAAAACAGACAATTCAAATATATCGAAAAGACCCGACGGCACAAGGAAGGTGCTTCGCGCCGCGGGCAAAACCTTCGGCTTTACCGCCGACGCGATCAGCGCAGTTTTAAGCTCCGTTTTCAAGGTTATCGGCACGATACTGCTTATCTGCCTCGTATCGGGTATGCTGTTCACCTGTATTTTTGCCTACTATGTCAAGACCTGTCTTACTCCTTCGCTCGACCTTTCGCTTGAGGACTTCAAGCTCAACGAGTCAAGTACGATATGGTATCAGAATTCCGGCGGCGAATGGCAGGAGCTTGCAACGCTCTCCGGACGTGAAAAGCGTATCTGGGTAAATTACGAGGATCTGCCGTGGTATATGGAAAAGGCGCTCGTCGCGATTGAGGATAAGCGCTTTTACGAGCACAAGGGCGTTGACTGGTACAGAACTGCGGGCGCTTTCGCGCAGATGTTCGTAAAAATGGAGACAAGCTACGGCGGCTCCACCATTACTCAGCAGCTTATCAAAAACCTCACCGGCGAGGACGAGGTTACTATACAGCGCAAGCTGACGGAGATATTCGGCGCGCTTGAGCTTGAAAAGCGATACGAGAAGCAGGGGATCGTCGGGTGGTATCTCCACGCGGTTTACTTCGGGGAGGGCTGCTACGGCGTGCAGACGGCGGCGCAGACCTCCTTCGGCAAGGACGCGAAGGATCTCAGCATGGCTGAGTGTGCCGCCATTGTCGGCATCACGAACCTGCCCACCTATTACGACCCCTTCTATAACGAGGAGAACAACAAAGCCCGTCAGGAGACTATCCTGCGCGAGATGTACGAGCAGGGCTACATTAACTACGATGAGTACAAAGCGGCCGTGGAGGAGGAGCTGGTGTTCAGCCGCACTCCGGAGCAGCAGTACACGCAGGAGATCATGAGCTACTACACCGAGGTCGTCATCGACGATGTTACGGCAGACCTTATGAAGCTCAAGAATATAAGCCGCGAGAACGCCCGTACATTGCTGTATAACGGCGGCTACCGCATTTACTCCTGCATGGACGTTGATGTGCAGAGCGCCATAGACGCCATCTACACCGACCTCAGCGCCATCCCCGAAACCGCGTACAGCAACCAGCAGCTTCAAAGCGGCATCGTGCTGATGGACCCGTATGACGGGCGGATCCTCGGCCTTTCGGGCGGCGTAGGAGAGAAAACGATAAACTTCGGTCTTAACCGCGCCACCGGCACGACCCGTTCCCCCGGCTCGTCGATAAAGCCTCTTGCCTCCTACGGCCCGGCGGTTGATCTCGGCCTCGTGACGCCGTCAACGCTGGTCATGGATGCGCCGAACATCCACCTCAGCGGTACAAGCTGGTTCCCGGCAAACGACAGCAACACTAACTACGGCGTTGTCACGATCGCGCAGGCGCTTCAGTATTCGCTCAACACCGTTGCGGCGCAGCTTGTGGACTCGCTGCCGAGCGGGCCGCAGACCTCCTACGAGTATATGACCACAAGGCTCGGCTTCACAAGCCTTGTGCAGGACGATATCGCCTACGCGCCGATGGCGCTCGGTGAGCTTACCTACGGCGTGACCGTGCGCGAGATGGCGCAGGCCTACTGCGCGTTCGTCAACGACGGTATCTTCACCTACGGGCGCACCTACTCCATGGTAACGGACAGCGAGGGCAACGTCGTCATAGACAACTCCCCCAAGACCGTGAAAGCCTTCGAGCCGAACACCGCCTACGTCATGACCTACATGATGCAAAACGGTGTCGAAAACGGCACCGGCAAGGATGCCGCGCTCTGGACGGTTCCGGTCGCGGGCAAGACAGGCTCGTCCGGCGACTATAAGGACCGCTGGTTCGTCGGCGTGACGCCGTACTATGTTGCCGCGGTGTGGACGGGCTATGATATGCCAGAACGCATCCACGTCGCGGGCAACCCCGCCGCAAAGCTCTGGCGCAAGGTTATGACGCCGCTGCATGAGGGCCTTGGCTGGCAGTCGTTCACTTACCCCTATCTCGGACCGGACACCGGACTGTTTGCGGATACCGTGAAAGTGGAAGTTGAGGAGGACGATGATGATTTTATCCCCAATGCGGGGGGCAACAACGGCGGCTACGACCAGTTCGGCGGAGAGGCTATTATCCCCGATGCCAATGGTGGAGGAGACCCCTTCCTTAGCTGGTAAAGCAACAAAAATCGACAAAAAATGCAGCACAGGCTGTATTTTACCGCGTTTCCATTATTTGCACGTTGACAAAGCGAAATCAATATGTTACATTTTAATTACAAAAAACGGAGGTAATCGAGTTGGCAAAGGTACTGGAATACAAGGGACACCCCCTTCGCAGAAAGGACAACATCATCTACTACGGCAGCTTTGCAGACAAGTATATCGTAATGCTGCAGATACTTGAGACGAAGAAGGTCAAGGATCTTGACGTTGCATCGCGCGTTTCCGTGCAGCTTCAGCTCACCGACGCGAGCATCAAGTCCAGAGACAGAATAGTTAAAAAGAGCGAGAAGGACAGCCTCTACACAGCCATTGATTTCGGCTCGGTGTGGCTGGAGCGCGCTCTTTCCGCCAAGTGAGCTGAGCCCGAAGGGGCGGCAGACGCAGAGATTTTGCCGCCGTCGGACTTAGGGTGTTGGTCCAACGGAAGTCGAACCTTCACCGGTTTTTACGGGTGGATTTTCGTCCGCACTTCGTTATTGTCCTTGTAAAGCCGGAAAGGCTTCACTGCGGACAATGCCTCGTCCGGGCAAAAATCCGCTCCGTAAAAACTGCCCTGCACATTTGAG
>CAMEHJ010000235.1 GCA_945917385.1 uncultured bacterium | reverse complement strand
GGCAAAGCGCACATCATTGCGCGGCGTTCCGCTTGTCGCCATTGTCGGGAAAATCGACGACAGCGCCGACTGCGCCTACGACGCGGGCGTTGCCGCTGTGTTCTCCACAAACCGCGCGGGGCTTCCTTTTGAAGATTTGAAGCTGCGCTGTGCGGACGACTACAGAAAAACCCTGTGCGACGTACTGCGGCTCATCCGCTGCGCGGAGCGAATATCAAATTAAAAATGCGATAGCCCCGACCTGCTTCGGTCGGGGCTTCTGCCGATATCAAAAATCACTTTATTCGAGGCGAAACTATGGACTTCAATTCTCTTCTCGTACTCAAGCAGGCATGGGACACCTTCAGGCATAACCACCCCAAATTCCCGGATTTTCTTAAGGCTGTTAAAAAGCGTGGCATTACCGAGGGGACGGAGATTCTCATCTGCGTTACCTATCCTGACGGGCAAAATCTCAAAGCCGGACTGAAGCTGAAGCAGTCGGATATCGAGCTGCTTGACTCGCTCGGTCAGCTAATGTGAGGCGGCTATGGGAATTACGGATATCGCGCTTAAATTAGCCGCTCCCCTGCCGGGGCTTGAAAACTACAAGCGGTATTTGTTCATCGGCCCTCACCCGGACGATATTGAAATCGGCGCGGGCGCGACAGCGGCAAAGCTCAAAAAAGAGGGCAAGGAGGTCTGCTTTCTCATTTGCACGGACGGCCGCTTCGGAACGGTAAACGCGCCGGAAGAACTGACCTCCGACGCGCTTGCCGCACTGCGTGAGCGTGAGGCACTTGCCTCGGCTGCAATGCTCGGCATACACGATGTACGCTTTCTGCGCTTTTGTGACGGCGGGTTTTATGAATATGCTTCGCTTCTTCGCGCGATTGCCGCGCAAATCGGCAGCTTCAAGCCGGAGGTCATCTTCTGCCCCGACCCGGATGTTATAAGCGAATGTCACATCGACCATCTGAACGCGGGACGTGCGGGAAAGCAGCTCGCTCTGTTCGCGCCGTATAGAGAAATCATGCAGCAGCTCGGTGCGGAGGCTGCACCCGTGCAGGCTGTGGCTATGTACATGACGGCAAGGCCCAACCGATATGTTGATACGAGCGGCTATCTTAATACTCAGCTCTCGTCCGTCTTTGACTGCCACGTGAGCCAGTTCCCGGAGGGCAGCGGCGACAGGCGCGCGGTTAGCCTGTATATCAGACTTCGCGCCCACGACTTCGGCATACGCAGGCTCCGGTGCACGGCGGAGGGCTTTCGCGTGCTCGGCGCCACGCATATGCACTGTCTGCCGGAGGCCGGAAAATGACTTCTTCATCAATCATCACCATCGACGTTCACGGCATGACGCAGTATCAGGCGCAAATCGCCATCAGCGCACAGCTTCGCCGCGCACCCTCCGCGGTTTATCGAATACGCGTGATTCATGGCTATCACAGCGGCACGGCGCTGCGCGACATGATCCGCCGCGAATACGGCAAAAATACGAAGGTAAAACGCATCGAGATCGGTCTGAATCAGGGCGAGACCGACCTCGTGCTCAGAGAATTTTAAGGAGGAAAAAACAATGTCTGCTCTCATCAAAGGAGTAACCCACGTCTGCATCAAATGCTCACCCTCGGAGCTTTCCGAGGTCATCCGCTTTTACCACACCGTTCTCGGTCTGCCCATCGAGTGCGAGACGCCGGACGGGATTATGTTCTCCGCCGGCAACTGCTCCATCGAGGTGTTCACCGACGGCGAAGAGCATCTCCCGACCGGCGCGGTGCGGCACTTCGCCTTTGAGGTAAACAGCGCGGACGACTGCGTCAAGGCTGTTTCCGATGCAGGCTATGAGGTGTTTATCCCGGCAAGGGACGGCGTTATCGAGTCTCAGCCGCCGCTCAACATCAGGTATGCTTTCTGCTACGGCCCCGTCGGGGAGGAAGTGGAGTTCTTTGAGGTGAAATAATTTGCCCCGGACCGGGCTTTCGGGTCTGCGTTCGGTTGACAATATTTAACATCGGGGATAAAATACAAATCCGGAACGGTTTGTTCCAAGAATCCGGCTTTTATCCGATTAGTGGTTGGGAGTGTATTTTTTGACTTTTTCCAGCTTAACCTTTGTGACGCTGTTCTTTCCGGCTGTATTGATTCTTTATTTCATGATTAATAATCTCAGGTGGAAAAACGGCGTGCTTCTTGTCGCGTCTCTGCTGTTTTACAGTTGGGGGGAGCCTGTATGGGTCCTCGGAATGATCGGTGCAACGGCAATAAACTATTTTGCGGCTCTGTTTGTCGGGGAAAAATACAGCGGCTTTATCAGGAAATCCGCCTTGATTATCGGCTCCGTCGCGTCGCTGAGCGTGCTTTTCTATTTTAAGTATGCCGCTTTTCTGTTCAACTCCTTTGCATCTCTGTTCGGCGCATCAATCAATATCCCCGTCCTTCAGCTTCCTGTGGGTATCTCGTTCTATACCTTTCAGGTTCTTACATACACGGTCGATGTTTACAGGGGGAAAAGCCCCGTTCAGCGAAACCCCTTTAAGCTTATGCTCTATGTAAGCTGCTTCCCCCAGCTCATAGCCGGCCCGATCGTGCAGTATTCCGATGTGGCTTTGATGCTCGACAATCGAAGCACCGAATTAAGCGATTTTATTTCCGGCATGAAGCGCTTTGTTATCGGCCTGTCCAAGAAGATACTTCTGGCCAATGTGTGCGGACTTATTATCGAAGAGCTTCCCGCTGCCGCGGGCGGGGCCGTTTCCGTGCTCGGCGCATGGTACATTTCGGTTCTTTATTCTCTGCAGCTCTATTTCGATTTCTCCGGCTATTCCGATATGGCGATCGGCATGGGCAAAATTTTCGGTTTCGAGTATAAAGAGAACTTTACTTACCCGTATATTTCAAAGAGCGCG
>CAMEHJ010000234.1 GCA_945917385.1 uncultured bacterium | reverse complement strand
ACGGACGTGTTGAAATAATTGGCGATCCTTATGAGTGTTTCAATATCGGGTTCAATGTTATGGTTTTCATATTTGTTCACAGATTGTTGGCTGACGCCTATCGCTTCGGCTAATTGCCGCTGGGTAGTTCCGGATTCTTCGCGCAGCCGTTTCAGATTTTTAAGCATAGCAGCACCCCTTTTACACAGGGTAACAACTCTCAGGCGTTTTATAAAACACTTATTGATTGTTATTGACAACAACTGTAAGGTGTTATAGAATGGAAATAAATCAGATGCGGCAGACAGAATACTTTATAGCGCGTGGGAGGATTTGAAATGAAAAATACAGCTTGTCTCCATAGTGATTGCCGCGGCTATACTGTGCGCTGCTGTCGCTTTGGTCAGAATTAAAATCATAATGCCCATCATGGAATACAACCGGGCAATGGCGTCAAGTAACAGATGAGAATATACCGAGGCGAAGAGCGTGCGTGATACTTTGGATAATCGGGCAAAGGCAACAAAGATAGAAAACAAATATAACAATGCTGTTGACGCTATGGGGAACAGAAGATATTCAGAAGCAATGGCACTGCTGACAGAAATACTGATGGTGCTGTAGTGCATAAGCTGCATTACGGGTATCGAGGGAGTCCCGCCCCTTGAGTGGGTAGAAACAGCGATAGGTATACTTGATGTCTTAAAAAGCATCATGGATATTCTGTCATAGATATACCCATTTTAATGGGTGTCAAATGACAAGGAGCACCGTCATTTTTGACGGTGCTCCGATTTTTTCGCTTTTTATGAGAAAGCTTAAATTATTTCCTCGCCGGTGGAGTCGACGGCGAGGTCGCGCACCTGCCAGTTGTGCGGAAGCGCGGCGACGGCGGCGGAGAGCTTTTCGGCAAAGTCAGCGTCGCGCGTCAGGCAGAGAAGGCTCGGCCCCGCGCCGCTGATGCAGAAAGCCTTGCAGCCTAAGTCTTCGGCAATGCGGCGGACATCGCCGCTGCCGGGAATGAGCGGGAAGCGGTAGGGCTGGTGCAGCTTATCCGACAGGCAGATGGAGATCATCTCCTCATCGCCGAGGGCGACAGCATGCGGCAGCATGGCGAGGTGCGAAAGATCGAAGACCGCGTCGGCAAAGGAAACGCTTGACGGCAGGGCGGCGCGGGCCTTATGGGTGCTGAGAGTATAATCCGGGGAGAGGACGACGAAATGCAGCGACTCGTGCACCGGATAATGGGCGGAATAGACCTTCCCGTCACGCGAGGTGGAGGCGACGAGGCCGCCGAAAAGCGCCGGGGCGAGGTTATCCGGGTGACCCTCGATGGGGGTGATGATCGATAAAAGCTCGGCCTTTGAAAGCTTCGCACCGGAGAGGGCGTTTGCCGCAATTGCACCGGCGGCGAGCATCGCGGCGGAGGAGCCGAGACCGCGGCAGACGGGAATATCGGCGCGGATGTCGATATGCACGGCGGGAGCCGGGCGGCCAAGGCGGGCATACACGGCATCAAAGCCCTGACAGGCGAGATTATCGGGAGTCTGAAATTCCTCATCGCAGCCGGTGAAGGACAGACGGTCGGACAGGGTGAAGCTCAGGGTATTATAAAGGCTCAGCGCGCAGCCGAGAGTATCAAAGCCGCAGGCGAGATTCGCGGTGGTGGCGGGGACGCGGACGGTAACGCTGTTCATGTTTTTCCCTCCAGAAGATCAAGGACATAGCCGCGCATTTTACCGGGCTTTACACAGCCGGTGTGCAGCACGGGGCGCTCACGCAGGGAGCGGAGATTTGCGGGCATCGGGACACCGGTGGCTTTTTCGAGCGCGGACATCATATCAAATTCATCCCCGTCGCACTTTGCGCCGATGGCGCTGAGCACGGCGGCGGGGAACTTATACGGCGAGGCGGTGGAGAGCACGACCATTGGGTCGGGTGACTCCGCCGCTTTTTCATACTGCTGCGCGACGTTCCACGCGACGGCGGTATGAGTATCGCAGAGGTAGGAGTGGCGTTCCCAGACCTCGCGGATAGTCTCCTCGGGGGCCTCATCGCCGCAGCAGCCCGCCCAGAAACGGGACTGGATCTTCTCAAGAAGCTCGGCGGGGACGGTATAGAAGCCGTCAGTTTTGAGCTGCTGCATGAGGGACGCGACAAGCTCACAGTCGCCGCTCACAAGGTACAGCAGGCGCTCAAGGTTACTGGAAATGAGGATATCCATAGACGGGGAGAGGGTGCGGTAAAAGCTGCGGCGGCGGTCATAGGTGCCGGTGCGCAGAAAATCGGTGAGGACGTTGTTCTCATTCGAGGCGCAGACAAGGCGGCCGATGGGCAGGCCGAGCTCACCGGCGATGAAGCCGGCGAGGATATCACCGAAGTTGCCGGTGGGGACGGTGAAGCTGAGCTTCGCGCCGGGGGTCAGGCGGCCCTGTTTGACTAAATCGGCATAAGCGGAGAAATAATACACGACCTGCGGGACGAGCCGGCCGATGTTTATCGAGTTCGCGGAGGACAGGCCGCGGTCACGGACGGACTCAAAAATCTGCTTGACGCCGGACTGAGCATCGTCAAAGTTGCCGTCGACGGCGCAGACATGGACATTGCGTCCCTCCTGCGTCACCATCTGAGCTTTCTGGACGGGACTGACGCCGTCACGGGGATAGAACACGGCAATGTCGATACCGGGAACGTCCCGGAAACCCTCGAGGGCAGCTTTGCCGGTATCGCCGCTGGTGGCGGTGAGGATGGTGATCTTCTCAGCATCGCCGCACTTCTCCGCCGAAGACTTCATCAGATAAGGCAGCAGGCAGAGGGCGACGTCCTTGAAAGCGGAGGTGGGACCGCGGAACAGCTCGAGCACGGACATATCGCCGACTACAACAGTCGGGGCAATTTCCGTCGAGGGGAACTT
>CAMEHJ010000233.1 GCA_945917385.1 uncultured bacterium | reverse complement strand
AAAGTGATTGCGCCGGTAACGCTCGCGGCGCTCGCGGCGGTCATGCTGCTGTCAGCGCCCATCGGCGCGTACCGGCTCGGTGAAAGCTACGCGAAAAACCTCGGCGTGAACGTAAGGCGCCTTCGCGTGGAGCTTATATTGCTGTCAAGCGTACTGTCCGCCTGCGCCGCCGCGTTCGCGGGGCCGGTGTCCTTCGTCGGCATCGCGGTACCCCAGCTTGTGAAAGCGCTTTTCAAGACCGCAAAGCCGCTTATTGTCGTACCCGCCTGCTTTATGGGCGGCGCGGCCTTCTGTTTGATGTGCGATCTCATCGCGCGCACACTCTTTGCCCCGACCGAGCTTTCGATAAGCTCCGTCACGGCGGTGTTCGGTGCGCCGGTGGTCATCGCCGTGATGGTGCGTCGAAGAGGGGGTCAGACATGAGCGCGTACCGTATCAATACCGAAAACCTCTGCGTCGGCTATGACGGCAGAGCGGTGGTTACGGATATAGACCTGAAGCTTGAGGGCGGGCAGATAATGACGCTCATCGGCCCGAACGGCGCGGGGAAATCCACTATACTGAAAACCCTCACCCGCAATCTCCGCCCGCTTGTGGGAACGGTGTACCTCGACAGCGAGGATATGGCGGGCATAAAGGGGGAGGAGCTTGCGAAAAAGCTCTCCATAGTTATGACCGAGCGGCTGTCCGGCGAGCTTATGACCTGCTTTGACGCTGCCGCGACGGGCAGATACCCGTACACGGGGCGCTTCGGAACGCTCTCCGCGCGTGACCGCGAGATCGTCCGCGCGGCCCTCTCGCGCGTGGACGCGGAGGATTTATCCGACCTGGACTTTGCCCGCGTGAGCGACGGCCAGCGCCAGCGCGTCATGCTCGCCCGCGCCCTGTGCCAGCAACCGGAGGTCATTATCCTCGACGAGCCGACCTCCTTTCTCGACATCCGCCACAAGACGGAATTTTTGTCGCTTCTGCGGCGCATGGTGCGCGAGGAAAAATTAGCCGTGATAATGAGCCTGCATGAGCTTGACCTTGCCCTGCGGGTATCTGATATAATAGTGTGCGTAAACGGAGGAAAGATCGAGCGCGCCGGCGCGCCGGAAAAGGTGCTGACGGCGGAGTATGTGAGCGAGCTTTATTCTCTCCCCCTTGAGAGCTTCAACCCGCTCTACGCAACGACGGAGCTTGGGCGCGAGGAGGCTTCACCGCGCGTGTTCGTCATCGGCGGGGGCGGGAGCGGAGCAGCGGAGTACAGACGCCTGAGCCGGGAGGGCGTACCCTTTGCGGCGGGGGTTCTGAATGAGAACGACGCGGAGCACGCCCTTGCAAAAGCCCTTGCTTCCGAGGTGATCTCCGAGCGCGCGTTCGAGCCGGTCGGAGAAGCCGCGTTTCTCCGCGCGCTCGAGGTGCTTCGAGGGTGCGAAGCGGTGTATTGCCCGCTTAACGCCTTCGGAACGATGAACGATAAAAACAGACTGCTGAAAGCCGAGGCCGAAAGGCTCGGTATTTTGAAATAAAAAGAAAGGGGGACGCGCATGGCATTCCGGCACTACATACAGGCGGAAGGCAAGCTTCTGCGCTGCGGATATACGACGGGCACCTGCGCGGCCCTCGCCGCCGCGGGCGCGGCGGAGCTGCTGCTGACGGGGAAGTGCCCCGAAAGTCTCTGCATAATGACACCCAAAGGCATCGAAGTCACGGTTGAGCCGCGAAATACCCGCCTTTTCGGAGAATACGCTGAGTGCGGCGTGTATAAGGACGGCGGGGACGACGCCGACGTTACAAACGGCGCGCTCATCATGGCGGCGGTGCGCAGAATCGACGGGGATGAAATTCTCATCCTCGGCGGCGAGGGGGTAGGCACGGTCACGAAGCCGGGTCTTGACCAGAGCGTCGGCGCGAGCGCGATAAACCGCGTTCCGAGGGAGATGATAGGCGCGTCGGTGCAAAAGGTCTGCAAGCAGGCGGGCTATACCGGCGGCATGGAGGTGACGATATCCGTCCCGAATGGCGCACAGCTTGCCGAAAAGACCTTCAATCCCCGCCTCGGCATCGTCGGCGGAATATCCATTCTCGGCACCTCCGGCATCGTCGAGCCGATGAGCGCGCAGGCGCTTGTGGACTCCGTAAAGCTTGAGCTGCGGCAGAACGCGGCTCTGGGTCACAAAAAAATAATCATCACCCCCGGAAATTACGGCGCGGAGTTTCTCGCGGCGCGGGGCATGACGCAGGATATACCGAACATCAAATGCTCAAACTATGTCGGCGCCGCGCTCGACGAGGCCGGGGTGCTCGGCTTTGAGCAGGTGCTGCTTGTCGGGCATGTCGGCAAATTCGTGAAGCTTGCCGGCGGGATAATGAACACGCACAGCCGTGAGGCCGACTGCCGTGCGGAGATATTCTGCGCACACGCGGCGATATGCGGCGCGGACGCATCGCTCTGCAGAAAGCTCATGCAGTCCGTTACGGCGGACGCCTGCATTGCCCTGCTTGACGAGGCGAAGATACGAAGCGAGGTAATGCGCAGCATCATGGCGTCGGTGGAGGACAGGGTTTGCCGACGGGTCGGCGGGAAGTACCGCGTCGGCGTAATCATGTTTTCAAACGAGTACGGAATCCTCGGTGAATGCGGAGATACGGAGGGAATATGGGAATGAAAAAGGGCATATTCTACGGCGTGGGCGTCGGCCCCGGAGATGCGGAGCTGATGACGCTCAAGGCGCAGCGCGTACTGCGCGAATGTCCGGTTCTCGCCGTGCCAAACAGCGGCGCGAGCGCGGCGGCGCTGAATATCGTCCGCGCGGCGGTCGATATCTCGGATAAGACGATTCTTGATATCCCCATGCCTATGACGCGGGATGAAAAGAAGCTCAAATGCGCGCACGACGAGGCGGCGG
>CAMEHJ010000232.1 GCA_945917385.1 uncultured bacterium | reverse complement strand
TTCACCGGAGAGACGTTAAGCCTCTCCGGTTTTTTCATTCAGTAAGGCCTTCAGCTCGTCGGGAGTGAAGGAGTAAACGCTGTCGCAGAACTGACAGCTCACGGAGATATCCTTGCCCTCACGGCACATATCCTCGATATCGGCTGAGTCGATACACAAAAGCGCCTCGCGCACGCGCTCACGGCTGCAATAGCAGCGGTACTCCACCGGAGCTTCACCGACAATATGGTACTCAAGCCCTTTGAGCACCTGCCGGAACAGCTCCTCCGCACCGTCCTCGTCGAGAATGGTGGTGAGCTGGTCCATCATAAATATATTCTCCTCAAGCGTGTCTATGAGCGCCGTGTCCGCACCCGGCATGAGCTGCACAATGAAGCCGCCCGCCGCCTTTACCGAGAGGTCGGTATCGACCAGCACGCCGAGCGCGCAGGCAGAGGGCACCTGCTCGCTCTCAAGCAGGTAGGAGGTGATGTCCTCGGCAATCTCTCCGCTGACAAGCTCGGTAGAGCCGACATAGGGCTCTCTCAGCCCGATATCGCGGCTGACCGTCAGCATACCGTCACGCCCCACCGCCGCGCCGACATTGAGCTTTCCGTCCTGCCGCAGAGGGAGATCGACGCTCGCATCGCCTACATAGCCGCGTACATTGCCGCTTGAATCGGACACGGCGACGATACTGCCGATGGGGCCGCCGCCGTTAATGCGGATGGTGAGGGAGGCGTTTTCCTCCTTCATCATATCTCCCATGAGGGATGCCGCGCACAGCGTCCGCCCGAGAGCGGCGCAGGCGGTGGGTGCGCAGGAGTGAATTTCCCTCGCGCGCTCAACCGTGTCCCGTGCGGTGATTACCGCCATTTTAATAAAGCCGTCTCCGGCTGTTGCCCTGATTATTCTATCCATTACAGATTTCCTCCGTGAGATTTTGCGATATTACAGTTTGTCCGGCACAGAATGTGCGCAAGGGGATAATACCCCTTGCGCGGTCATTTTGCAATAATTCTTATCTTTTGGTAACAATAAATAGGCGGCCGGCATCGCCCTGCGGCGCGTCGCGCCTGAACTGTACGTCGGTGAAGCCCGCGTCCTCAAGCAGCGCTTTCAGCGTTTCGGGCGCGTGCGCGTACTCGATATGCTCCTCGCGCTCCCTCTCCCATAGGATTTTGCGCCGTGAGAAGATGTCCATGCCGTAGACGATTGCCGCAAGCTCCTCATCATAGTCGGCGCGCCAGAGGCACAGCACATCGTCAGTCTCGTCAACAAATACGCTTCCGTCAAGCGAGCGCAGAAACTCCGGCGTGCGGATATCGAAAATCAGCAGTCCGCCGGGGCGCACAAACAGATGCAGACGACGAAAAACCTCATGAAGCGCGTCGGGCGGGATATAGTTCATGCCGTCAAGCGTGCACACGGCGGCGTCCACCGTACCGTAAAGGTCGAGCCGGGCGGCGTCCTGACACAGAAAGAGCGGCGGCGTTTCGGCGGGGAGCGCCTTGCCCTGCGCCTGCATGAGCATATCAACGGATGAGTCCACCGCTATCATCTCATACCCACGCGCGGCCATCTCCCATGTGAGGTTGCCGGTGCCGCAGCAGAGGTCGAGCAGCAGCTTGAACTCCCCGCCGTCACGGCGAAACTCACTTTCGTAAAAATCTGCAAACTCGCCGTAGGGCACGTCCCCGGTCAGACTGTCATACCAGGGGGCGAGATAGTTATAGCAGCTCACTTTCTGTTATCCTTGACGCGGCTGAACGCAATCTCATATCCGCCGCTGCCGTACTGCAAAGAGCGGTTTACGCGGCTGATGGTAGCGCTTGAGGCGCCGGTCTCGGCAAGGATGTCGTTATATATCATCCCGTCGTCAAGACATGAGGCGACCTGATAGCGCTGCTCCATGGCCATTATCTCAGACACGGTGCAGAGATCATCGAAAAATTTCATACACTCCTCGACCGTCTCCAGCGAAAGAACGGCCTTGTACATGTTCTCGTTACGGGGTTTTTTGGGTAGCTTGTTCATTTTGGCCTCCGCTTATTTCAAATATGTGTCTATATTTTACATCAACACATTAAAAAAGTAAAGAGCTTTCATACATTAAATCAAAATTTACAATCCGGCAATATGCACTGTCAAATATGCCTTGCAGAAAAGAAGCGGGGGATATATAATAAGTATATTAATGGAATCCAATCGGGGAAGGAAGCGATATGTTTAATATGTTCGGTGGATTTTACAATATGCCCGCACTATGGCTTGCCGCAATGGTGGTACTGCTGATCATCGAGGGCGCGGTGCCGGGGCTTGTGTCGATATGGTTCGCGCTGGGCGCGCTGGCGGCGCTTCTCGCGGCGATTCTGCACGCACCTGTCTGGCTTCAGGTGACGTGGTTTGTCGTCGTGTCGGTCGTGAGCCTCATTCTCACAAGGCCGCTTGCAAGAAAATACGTCAACAGCAAAACTCAGCCCACCAATGCCGATATGCTTATCGGCAGTGACTGCGTTGTCCGGGAAAGAATAGACAACCTTCGCGGCACCGGCGCGGTGCTTGCACAGGGAAAGGAGTGGACGGCGCGGACGGAAAGCGGAGAAGCTTCCGCCGAGGTCGGAGAAATTGTGAAAATCGTCCGGATAGAGGGCGTCAAACTGATAGTCAAAAAGGAGAAGGAGTAATATTATGCCGACAATTATAGTAATTCTTATCGCGATCATCGTGCTTATCTGCGTGCGCTGCATCCGCATCGTGCAGCAGGCAAAGGCCTACGTTATCGAGTTTCTCGGTGCGTACAAAACCACATGGAACGTGGGCATCCATTTTAAGCTCCCGTTTGTTGAGCGCATTGCCAAGGTCGTCACCCTTAAAGAGCAGGTCGCGGACTTCCCGCCCCAGCCCGTTATCACCAAGGATAACGTCACCATGCAGATAGACACCG
>CAMEHJ010000231.1 GCA_945917385.1 uncultured bacterium | reverse complement strand
GTTATGCTCGCCGCCACCTCCGGCGCTATCATCGTCGGCTTCAACGTCCGCCCGGACAACGCCGCGCGCGACAGCGCATCGCGCAGCAAGGTCGATATGCGTATGTACCGCGTCATTTACGACTGCATAAACGAGATCGAGGCCGCAATGAAGGGTATGCTTGCGCCCAAGTTCAAGGAGGTCATCATCGGCCATGCCGAGGTTCGTGAAACCTACAAGGTCTCCAAGGTCGGTACCGTCTGCGGCTGCTACTGCACCGACGGCAAGATTCAGCGCGGCTGTGAGGTTCGCGTACTGCGCGACAATATCGTCATCCACGAGGGTGAGCTGGCGTCTCTGCGCCGCTTCAAGGACGACGTTAAGGAAGTTGCAAGCGGCTATGAGTGCGGTATGCAGATCGAGAAGTTCAACGACATCAAGGTCGGAGACATTATTGAGTGCTTCGTGATGGAGCAGATCGACAGATAATGAAAAGTTTACGGGCGCTTTGAAAAAAGCGCCCGTCCGTACAGGAGAATAAAAATGGCATCAAATAAACTGGCAAGAACCAACGACGATATTCAGTTCGTTCTTTCAAAGCTCATAAACGAGGTCAAGGACCCGCGTGTCCAACAGGGCATGATAAGCGTCACCAGAGTTGAGACTACCGGCGACCTCAGGTATTCCAAGGTCTGGCTGTCCGTTATGGGTATGCGCGACGAGAAGGAGTTTAAAAAGGGGCTCAAGTCCGCCTCCGGCTGGCTCAGACGCGAGCTTGGCAATTCCATGAATCTGCGCTACACGCCGGAGCTTGTTTTTGAGGTTGACCACAGTATAGAGTACGGCGCTCATATCAACGAGGTTATCAACTCCCTTGATATAAAGCCCGACGAAGAGGATAGATCAGATGAATTATAAGCAGTGTGCAAAGGCTCTGCTTGAGCATGATAATTTCATTATCCTGACGCACAGAAATCCGGATGGCGACACCTGCGGCAGCTCCGCCGCGCTGTGCAGCGCGTTGAGACGCGCGGGAAAGACCGCGTATCTTTACAAAAACGAGCAGATAACCGGGAAGCATCTTCTGTTTACGGAGCAGTTCTTTGCACCCGATGACTATGTTCCGGAGTTTGTTGTCGCCGTCGATGTCGCAAGCGAGACCATGCTTCCTAATGGATTTGAGGGCAGAGTAGATGTCTGCATAGACCACCACCCCTCAAACTCCCACTATGCAAAGGACTGGCTTGTAAAGGGAGAGAAATCTTCCTGCGGCGAAATAATATTTGAGCTGGTCTGTATGATTGCAGATGCCCCCACGGCGGACGAGGCGACATGGCTGTATATTGCCCTTTCCACGGATACCGGCTGCTTCCAGTACGCCAATACGAACTCTGCCTCCTTCAAGGCCGCGTCCGAGCTTTTGAAGTGCGGCGCCGATAACGTAAACGTGAACTGGGAGTATTTCCGCAAGGTGTCAAGGGCGAGACTCAAGCTTGAGAGCATGATCTATGCCGGCCTTGAGTATTACCGTGACGGCCTTATCTCCATGGCGACCGTGACTCTTGATATGATGGAGAAGGCGGGCGCGGAGGAAAAGGACTGCGACGACCTTGCAAATCTCTGCGGCCGCGCCGAGGGAGCGCTGCTGAATATCACCATCCGCGAAAAAGAAAACGGCGTCTGCAAGATCTCCATGCGCTCATCCGAGCCGGTGAACAGCAGCGATATCTGCGCCGTGTTCGGCGGCGGCGGTCATGCGCTTGCCGCGGGCTGCACCATTATGGGTTCGCCCGATAAGGTCAAAAAGATGCTGCTTCAGGTCATAGACGAGGTCTGGAAATGAACGGGATACTCCTCATAGATAAAGAGCCTGACTGGACAAGCAATGACGTCGTTGCAAAGCTCAAGGGTATTCTGCATGAGCGGCGCATAGGCCACTCCGGCACGCTCGACCCGATGGCGACCGGGCTTCTGGTCGTGTTTGTCGGCAGGGCGACGAGAGCCGTGGAGTTTGCTGAGGGGCATGATAAGCGCTATCTTGCAGCCCTTCGTCTCGGCGTCTCAACGGACACACAGGATACCACCGGCAATGTACTGCGCGAGCGTCCGGTCAATGTATCGGAATCGGAGCTTTGTTCGGTGCTACGTCGCTTTACCGGGGAAATAATGCAGATACCCCCGATGTATTCAGCTATTAAGGTGAACGGAAAGCGCCTTTACGAGATTGCCCGAAAGGGCGGAGAGGTCGAGCGCGCCGCGAGAAGCGTTACCATCTACGGCATAGACCTTGTCGGCAGAAGCGGGGAGGATTATTTGCTTGACGTTCGGTGCAGCAAGGGCACCTATATCCGCACACTGTGCAATGATATAGGCGAGGCGCTCCAATGCGGGGGCTGTATGAGCAGTCTCAGAAGGACGGAGGCGGGCGACTTCAGCGTTGATAAGGCCGTCACGATAGGCGAGGTACAGCGTCTTGCAGACGAAGGCAGGGCGGAAGAACTGCTTCTCCCGACGGACAGTATGTTTTGCGATCTTCCTGCGCTGACCGTGAGACCGGCGCAGGAGGAAAAGATACGCTGCGGGAATGCGGTAAAGACCGCGGCCGCAGACGGCAGATACAGGGTGTATTCCGAACAGGGCGAGTTTCTAATGCTGGGCGAAGCCGAAAACGGAATGATAAAGACAATAAAGAGCTTTTTCGAGGTCAACTGATGTCAGATGTAAAGAGAGCGATAGCCCTTGGCTTTTTTGACGGCGTGCATATCGGACACGCCGCACTGATGAATAAAACGAACGAGCGCGCCGCCCAGATCGGCGGAATCCCCTCGGTTCTCAGCTTTGATGTCCACCCGGACACGCTTGTTTTCAATAAAGAGGTTCCGCTTATCAACAGCGCTATCGGGCGAGAGGATATAATCAGGCGAAACTTTGGCATTGAGAACGTCGTGTTCATACATTTCAACAGAACGGTAATGCAG
>CAMEHJ010000230.1 GCA_945917385.1 uncultured bacterium | reverse complement strand
TTTGTAAATTAACGGACACCGTCGGGCAAACTCTCTGCGTCCGCCTGAGCCTCAGCAATGCCTCCGTGGTTAAATTGTTCAAAAATATCGTCCCCGATTTGTCTAATGCCACAAAAAATTTCCGACCTTCGCCGTGTGCGATTGACTTGAAGCGATCAACTTGCTACCATAATGTGACATAAGCCGCGCCGTTGCGGGAAATTCCCCCGGCGCGGCGAGAACAAACCGCCGCCTCAGCCCGTTTGCTGACACGGCGGCAGCGAAAGAAGTGACATTTTATGCAGCGCAGCAGCGGTATTCTTATGCCTATGAGCTCTCTGCCCTCCAAGTATGGCATCGGCACGATGGGTAAAGCGGCGTATGAATTTGTGGACTTTCTCCACGCATCCGGGCAGAGCTGGTGGCAGCTTCTGCCGCTCGGCCCGACCGGCTTTGGCGACAGCCCGTACTCCTCCGTCTCCACCTTTGCGGGAAACCCGTATTATATCGACCTCGATATGCTCACAGACGAGGGGCTTCTCTCCCCGGACGAGCTTGACGGCATCGACTGGGGCAGCGATGACGCGCACACGGACTACGGCAGGATATACTCCGGCCGCTATAAGGTGCTTGCCTCGGCGTTTTCGAACATGTCAGACGAGCACCGCCGTGAGATGGAGGCTTTCCGCCGCGAGAGCGGCGCGTGGCTTGAAAACTACGCGCTGTACATGGCGGTGAAGGGTCATTTCGGTATGGCGTGCTGGACGGACTGGCCGGACGCCGCCATCAGAAAGCACGAAGTGCAGGCGGTCAGGCACTATACGGAGCTTCTGAAAAACGAGATAGACTTTCAGGTGTTCATGCAGTATCTGTTTTTCCGCCAGTGGAACGCCCTGCGCGAATACGCCGCCGAAAAGGGAGTGCGCTTCATAGGCGACATCCCCATCTATGTCGCGCTCGACTCTGCCGACGTGTGGAGCGAGCCGCAGTTTTTCAGGCTTGACTCCGAGAATGTACCGGTTGAGATATCCGGCGTTCCGCCCGATGCCTTCACCGAGGACGGGCAGCTCTGGGGCAACCCCATCTACGACTGGGACAGGATGCGCAAAGACGGCTACGGCTGGTGGATACGCCGCATCGAGGGCGCAAGGAAGCTGTACGACGTCATCCGCATCGACCACTTCCGCGGCTTCTGCGATTACTGGTCGTGCCCCTACGGCGCGGTAACGGCGAAGGAGGGCGTGTGGAAGAAGGGGCCCGGCATGGGGCTTGTCGGCGTGCTGACCTCGTGGTTTCACGATGTCAGGTTTGTCGCGGAGGATCTCGGCGTTCTCACGCCGGGGCTTGAGCGGCTGCTGCTTGACTCCGGACTTCCCGGCATGAAGGTGCTCCAGTTTGCGTTCGACTCAAACGGCGACTCCTCCTACCTTCCGCATAACTGCATCAAAAACAGCGTGTGCTATATCGGCACGCACGATAACGACACCGTCCTCGGCTGGGTCGAAACCATGTCGGATAAGGACAGGGAGTTTGCCTCGCACTATATGCACATCACCGCGGACGAGGGCTGGTGCTGGGGGCTTATCAGAACCGGCATGGCGGCAAGCTCTGACCTTTTCATCGTGCAGATGCAGGACGTGCTGGAACTCGGCGGGGATGCCCGCATGAACTTCCCCGGCACGACGCAGGGCAACTGGCAGTGGCGAATGCTGCCCGGCGCGCTGACAAAAGAGCTTGCGGAAAAGCTGTACGAATACACCGTGACCTACCGCCGCACGGCGATTCCCGCCGCTTCCGATCCCGACGACGGAAACGAATAGTTGATAAAGAGCCTGCCGCAGGAACAGGAAATCCGCGGCAGGTTCTCATTGTCATATTAAAAAAACGTTGCCAAGGCGCGGCGATGAGTGTAAAATAATCAGAAATACCGTTGAAAGGAGCGCTGTGGGGCGCATGGAATACGGAAGCGAATTTGACTGGGACAGCAATGCTGCGCTCCTTCGACGCGAAGCCGGCGAGCTGCCGGTAGAGGACGCGAAATATTACAGAAGCGGACGCGACGCTCTCAAGGCGCTTGCGCGCGCGCTGCCGACATCACGAGTGCTTCTCCCCGCGCTGAGCTGTGATTCGATGGCGGTCCCCTTTGCGCTGAACGGCTGGGAGGTCGTGTATTATAAGCTCCGCCCGGATCTTCGCGCAGACACGGAGGATGTTCTCGGTAAGCTCTCGAAGGGCGCGGTGCTCATCTATATGCGCTATTTCGGTCTGCCCTCGTTCAGCGACGAATTTCTGACGCAGCTCAGAGAGCGCCGAAGCGATGTTACTCTCGTCGAGGACAGAACGCAGGACATTGTAGTTCCCCGCGAAAACGGCTTTGTGCCCGACGCGATGATAGCGAGCCTGAGAAAATGGACGGCGCTGCCGGAGGGCGGAGTTCTGAAAACTACGCTCAATGTCGAGCGCGGCGAATACTCTCCCGTGTTCGGGCAGCTTCGCCGTGCGGTCATGGAGGAAAAGAGCCTGTATCTGAAAACCTGGGACGAGGAGCTTAAACGCGCGTTCATGGCGCGCCTTCATGGGGCGGACGCGCTGCTTGACGCGGAACGTGAGCCGTGTGCGCTCTCCGCCGAATATTCTGAGCTTCTGCGCCGTGTGGACTTTGGGAAGATATATTCTCTGCGCCTTGAAAACGTCATGCGGCTGAAAGCGCGGCTCACACCATTGAAGGCGGCGGGAAAGCTGGACTTTCTGACCGACGCGCCGGAGCAGAGCACGCTCTACTTCCCCATTCTGCTGAAAGACCGCGACAAAATCTGGCGCAGGATGATAGACAACAAGATATACTGTGCCGTCATCTGGCCCATCCCAAAGGCTGCCGAGGGCGTATGCCCGGTGACGGAGTATATAAACAGACATATGCTCGGCATAATATGCGACCAGCGCTGCGGCGCGGACGACATGGATTACATTGCCGATACAC
>CAMEHJ010000229.1 GCA_945917385.1 uncultured bacterium | reverse complement strand
CGGTGTAGCTGCCGTCAGGCTCGCGCTCGGTGTCATAGTATTCCATAAAGAAGCTCCTTTCGCTGTCTTTTTATTTTCAGCGATATTGTAGCCTTTATTTCTTAAATAAAACTGAAAATGAAATTAACTAATTGTAAACGAATGATCACTCACAGTCGAATATCGCCTTCGAGCCTACATAAACCCCGAAATCGTCCTTCCATGTGTGGTGTATCTCGCACGCGTCCCAGCGGGGAAGCGCCTCTTTATCCATGTCCAGCACTATCATGAGGTCATAGCGGTTCGGTCTTTCAACACAGTTCGGGATAAGCGCACAGCCGTGCACGCCCTCTATCTCCGCCCAGCGGGAAAACAGCGTCTCGATTCCACTCATCAGCGCCGCCTTGTCGCTTACCTTGTCATTGAACTTTACTATAATATGATGCTTCATTTTCTGCCCTTCCTTTATCTGTATGGTGCCATATTATAACCCGAAGCGCCCGTTCTTTCAAGCGCAGAAAAATTTTCCTGCCCGTGTGAAACTTTCCGGTGCCGCCCGCGTCATATTAACATAAGAAAACGAAAAATGTAGTCTATATAAGGAGGTTATCCGTATGAAAAAGCTGCCCTTTGCCCTGTTGTTCGTTCTCATGATCGTCTATCTGTGCGCGTGCGGCGCGGCCGGCCCCGTTGTTCGCGCCGCGATAACCAATCCTCCGGAAATCGCACAGAGCGTCTCAGTTCAGTATCCGTCTTGCGGCGGTGAGATGCCGGGCGTTTCGGCGCCGGTGTCGGTTTTGAACGGTTAAAAGCAGATTGTTAAATAATTATTCATTGTTTCTTCAACATTTTTTGCCCGCTTCGCGATATATTATAAATGTACCTGAGAGGTACATTGTACCATAAAGAATTACCGGCGAAATCCAGCCGATGAGAGAGGCCACTGCCCGCCTCGGCATTTGCCAAAGGGCAGACCAAAAGCAACGCGGGCTTTCGCGTTTACATATATGTTGGAATGAAAGAATAGCTTTCGGCAGCGACCGCATTTCTGCGGCCGCTGCCGATTATTGTTTATTTTTTCAGCCTTGATTAAGTCTTTGGGGATAAGATATAATACAAAAGGAAGCACAAGGGGATGAAAACATGAAAATACTTATAATTGAGGACGAAAAGCTCCTTGCCGATTCCATAAAAACCATGCTCAGCAGCAAGGGCTTTGAGGTTGAGGCCGTATATGACGGGGAGACCGGCGCTGAATACGCGGAGCTTGGCATCTACGATTTGCTGATTTTAGACGTGATGATGCCGAAGATGGACGGCTACGCCGTTGCGCGCAGCGTGCGCTCGAAGCACTGCTCGACGCCGATTCTGATGCTCACGGCGCGTTCAGACCTTGAGGACAGAATAACAGGGCTGAACGCGGGTGCGGACTACTACCTGACCAAGCCCTTCGATATGCGCGAGCTTATGGCCTGCATCAACGCGCTTCTCCGCCGTCAGGGAAATCAGGTGGACGAGCTGTGCTTCGGGAATACCTCGCTCGACCTCGGCACAAGTATGCTCATCTGCGGCGAAAAGAGTGTGCGCCTTTCGGCAAAGGAGTTCGACGTCATGCGTTTTCTGCTGCAGGCGGGCAGGCGCAACATCACCAAGGAGTCAATAGTCGCGCGCGTCTGGGGCTATGACTCAAACGCCACGGAAAACCATGCGGAGGTTTATGTGGGCTTTCTGCGGAAAAAGCTGCAGAGCATAGGCTCAAATATCCGAATCGAGGCGATACGCCGCCTCGGCTATCACCTTGAGACTGACGATTAAGGAGAGACTTTCATATGCTCAGGAAACTGCGGATGCGGTTTGTGGGGCTGAGTCTGGCGATTTTTGCCGTCATGCTCGCCGCGATATTCAGCCTTGTGTACTACTTCACCGGGCAAAATCTCGAAAGCCGCAGCATAGCTTATATGGAGTTTGTCCAGTCCTCCCGCGTAAAGCTGACGGACAAGATGGAGCTTGGCTCGGAAAACCGTATTCCCTGCTTCACGGTTGAGACATCGAGCAGAGGCGAAATGCGTATTTACGGCGTCTCCTACTACGACCTGAGCGACATGGAGCTTGTCGGCGAGCTTATGACGTGCGCGCTGAATAACTCCGCGGACAGAGGCGTTATCAAGGAATACAATCTGAGGTATCTGCGGCGCGACACGCCGACAGGCTGGCAGATCGTTTTTTCGGATATCTCCGCCGAGCGGGAAATGCTGTCCGGCCTTCTGCGTGAGCTTATTCTGATATGGGTGCTCGGTCTGGGGCTGTTCTTTGTCTGCGACATGTTCTTCGTGAGTTGGGCGACCAGGCCCGTCGAAAAGGCATGGGCGCAGCAGCGGCAGTTCGTCGCGGACGCCTCTCACGAGCTGAAAACGCCGCTCGCCGTGATCATGGCAAACGCCGAGCTTCTGCAAACCGCCGAATATTCAGAGCAGGAGCGGGCGCATTTTGGGGAGAGCATACTCACAATGTCACACAAAATGCGCGAGCTGGTCGAGCGTCTTTTGGAGCTTGCGAGAGCCGACAACGGGCAGTCGAAAACCGACTTTTCGGCAATAGATTTCAGCACGCTCGTATCGGACGCGGTGCTGCCGTTCGAGCCGCTTTTCTATGAAAAGGCGCTTTCACTTGAAAGCGACGTCGACCCCGGCATCAGCGTGCGCGGCGACGCGCAGCATCTGCGGCAGACGGTGGAAATACTGCTCGACAACGCGCAGAAATACTCCCTGCCGGGTACAGTGCGGCTGAAGCTGAATACACATGACCGAAGCCGCTGTCTGCTGACGGTCGAAAACCCCGCAGAGGAAATCAGCGCCGCTGAGCTGAAGGATATTTTCAAGCGCTTTTACCGGGTGGACAAGGCGCGCACGGGCAGTGATTCCGACAGCTACGGTCTGGGTCTGCCCATTGCGGAAAACTTTGTCGCCGAGCACGGCGGAAGGATCTGGGCGGA
>CAMEHJ010000228.1 GCA_945917385.1 uncultured bacterium | reverse complement strand
ACATAATTGTCATATACTTTCTTATCCATTATGATACTCCTTCTGTCTGTGTGTACTTTTCGGCGTAGTGGGTTACGTTTCGATCACTTGTTGTTCAGGAAGTCGTAAGCGAACTGGGCGGTGAGAGCGGAGCCGCGCCAGAGGACGGATTCGTCGACGGTGTACTTCTCGTTGTGGTTGGTGTAGATGAGTCCCTTTTCGACGTTTCTGGAGCCGATGAAGGCGAAGAACGCGGGGATCTTCTCCATGAAGAGCGCAAAGTCCTCGCTGCCCATGAGAGCCGGCATATCGTTCTTGACGCCCTCGGGTCCGAAGAGCTTGAGAGCGGCGTTCTGCGCGATCTCGTTGAGCTCGGGATCCTCGTTGATGACGGCGGGGAGCATCGGGCTGAACTCCAGCTCAGCGGTGCAGTCGTGTGCCTCAGCGGTGTTCTTGATGATCTTGTTGAGGTCGGACTCAAGGTCGTGTCTCAACTTGCGGGAGTAGGTACGGATGGTGCCGACGAGCTCAACATCGGGGCAGATGATGTTGTACATGCTGCCGCCGTGGAATTTGCCGACGGTGACGACCAGAGGATTGACCGGGTTATTCTTGCGGCTGACGTAGGTCTGCAGCGCCATGACTATCGCGGAAGCGGCGACGATGGCGTCGTGTCCGTCCTGAGGAGCGGAGCCGTGGGACTGGAGTCCCTTGACGCGGATGGTGAAGTTATCGCAGGAGGCCATGCGATTGCCGGAAGCAACGCAGACATAGGGAGCATCCAGAGTGCCCCAGATGTGCTGGCCGTAGATGGCGTCAACGCCGTCGAGGATGTGGTGATCGACATAGTACTTTGCGCCGCAGGCCATTTCCTCACCGGACTGGAGCAGGAACTTGACCTTGCCCTTGAGCTCATCCTTCTTCTCGAGCAGGATATGTGCCGCGCCGAGCAGCATAGCCATGTGGTTATCGTGGCCGCAGGCATGCATGACGCCCTCGTTCTGGGAAGCGAAGTCAAGCCCGGTACACTCCTTGACAGGCAGAGCGTCTATATCGGCGCGCAGCATGACGGTGCGGCCGGGCTTGCCGGTGTCAAGAGTGGCGATCAGACCGGGATAGTCGGGGAAGGTCTGGATCTCCATACCCATCTTCTCAAACTCTGCGACGAGAGCCTTGGTGGTGTCCCACTCCTTGAAGCTGAGCTCGGGATGCGCGTGGAAGTATCTCCTGCGCTCGATGATATATGGTTCGTACTTTTGTGCCAGAGCTTTAATGTCCATAAAAGCCCCTCCTTTATAGAATTTCTAATCAAAAAAGGGACGGCACAACTATTCGTTATGCTGCCCCGTAAGATTACTTATTAAGAAAGTCTGCCGCTACCTGACAGTACAGACAAGCGCCGTTGAGCAGAGCATCCTCGTCAACCTTAAACTTCGGGCTATGGTGAGCCTGGAAGGTGTCCTTTGCTTCGCAGCCGCAGCCGACGAGCGCAATAGCCCCCATCTGGTCGGGAGCAGCATCGATGAAGAAGCAGAAGTCCTCGCCGCCGGTGGTCGGGTCGAAGGCGATCTTGTAGCTGTCATCGTCGCCGTAGATCTTCTTGCAGGCGCCGTCAATGATATCAGCCATGTAGGGATGGTTGACAGTGGGCGTAGTGAGGGTGGTGTACTTGGTCTTGTAGGTGCATCTGTATGCTTCGCAGGTGCCCTTTACGATGCGCTCGATGCGCTCGGGGAACTCGGCAAAGACCTGTCTGTCGAAGCAGCGGGTGGTACCGGCGAGGTAGCCGCTGTCGGCGATGACGTTCCAGCGGGTGCCGACGTCCATGCGGCCGACCGTGCAGACGGCGGCATCAATGGGTCTGTACTCGCGGGAGACGATGGTCTGGAGGGAGTTCACGATCGCTGCGCAGCATGTGACTGCATCATGGCAGTTGTGGGGCTCTGCACCGTGGCCGCCCTTGCCCTGCACCCAGATCTCGAACTGGCCTGCGGAGGCCATTCTCGGGCCGGCCGCGAAAGCGACCTTGCCGGTGGGGACCTGAGTCCAGATGTGCTGGCCGTAAACAGCGTCAACGCCTTCCATCGCGCCGTTTTCGATCATGGAGGGAGCGCCCTGAGCAGTCTCCTCAGAGGGCTGGAACGCGAGCTTAACGGTGCCGCACAGCTCGTCCTTGACATCGTTGAGGATGTGGGCAGCGGTGAGCATCATAGCGGTATGGGTATCGTGGCCGCAGGCGTGCATAACGCCGTCAACGGTGGACTTGTAGGGCAGATCGTTCTCCTCGGGGACCGGAAGAGCGTCCATGTCGCCGCGGATGAGGATGGTCTTGCCGGGCTTGCCGCCCTTTATGGTGGCCAGTACGCCGGTCTCAAGACCACACTGTACGTAAGGCACGCCTATCTTATCAAGTTCGGACTGGACGAACTTGCTGGTTTCATATTCCTTGGTGCTGAGTTCGGGGTGCATGTGGAGGTATCTGCGGGTCTCGATGATGTAGTCGCTGTACTTCTGAGCAGTTTCCTTGATGTTCATAATATGCCCTTCCTTTTCCGCCGCGTGCGCGGCGTCATTGCAGATGAATAAATACTGCTTAAGCTGCGCCGCATATCTGCATATGCGGCGCAGCCGTTAAACTAAGTAGAATACCGAATCAGAACAGGTTGGTGAACAGGCCTGCGATGATAACGGAGGTGATAGTGACGGTGGTGAAGCCGCCGACGATCATGCTGGGGTACATTTCGCCCATGAGGTAATCGAACTCTTCCTTGGTCTCGCCCAGAGCCTTGCAGGTGTTCTCGGTGATGATGGCATTGGGGGGGAAGCCGTAGAGAGCGGTCAGGCCGTTTGCCAGAGCGAGGCAGAAGTCGATCTTGAGGAGCTTTGCAGCGATGAACTCAAAGATAGCCATGCCGATAACACCGACAACGATGAGGAGGAGCATCGGGCCGATAACGGAACCGAGCATTGCGGGGGTAGCAGTCTTCAGGCCGTCGAAA
>CAMEHJ010000227.1 GCA_945917385.1 uncultured bacterium | reverse complement strand
TCGACGCTGTCGGTCACCGCGTCGTTCACGGCGGCGAGAAGTTTGCCTGCTCCGTTAAGATTGACGATTCTGTCATGGCGGCGCTTGAGGAATGCACTCCCTTTGCTCCTCTCCATAACCCCGCAAACATCACCGGCATCAACGCCTGCAAGGCCGTCATGGGCGATGTTCCCATGGTCGCCGTGTTCGACACCGCTTTCCACCAGACCATGCCCGACAAGGCATATATGTACGCCATTCCCTACGAATATTATAAGAACGACGGTATCCGCCGCTACGGCTTCCACGGCACCTCTCACCGCTATGTTTCCCAGCGCTGCGCCGAGCTGATGGGCAAGCCCATTGAAGAGCTGAAAATCGTCTCCTGCCACCTCGGCAACGGCTCCTCTCTCTGCGCTATCGACGGCGGCAAGTGCGTTGACACCTCCATGGGCTTCACTCCGCTGGTCGGTCTGCCGATGGGCACCCGCTGCGGCGATCTCGACGCGGGCGTTATCCAGTTCATCATGAACAAGTACGGCTACAACATCGACGAGATGCTGAATATCCTCAATAAGAAGTCCGGTGTTCTCGGTATCTCCGGTGTTTCCTCTGACTTCCGTGACCTTGAAAACGCATCCGCCGAGGGCAATGAGCGCGCAGATCTCGCCCTCAAGATGTTCCAGTATTGGGTCGCAAAGGTCGCCGGCTCCTACGTCGCCGCGATGAACGGTGCCGATGCCATTATCTTCACCGCCGGCGTCGGTGAGAATGGCGCCGACACCAGAAAGGCCGTCTGCGACTACTTCGGCTATCTTGGCGTCACCATCGACGACGAGGCAAACTCCCAGCGCGGCAAGGACATCATGATCTCTACTCCCGATTCCAAGGTCAAGGTCTTTGTCATCCCCACCAACGAAGAGCTTGTCATCGCCCGCGACACCCGCGATATCGTCGGCTGATTTACATATGCTTAAACCTCAGCACCCCCGGAGCGTCCGCTCCGGGGGTGCTGTCAGCTTGTCAAAAAAGTCTTTTTGACAAGCTGACAGCGATTTTTTTGACCTTTAAAAGTTCAAAAAAA
Organism: uncultured bacterium; assembly: GCA_945917385.1. The sequence goes on along the minus strand of CAMEHJ010000227.1, from coordinate 1,916 downwards.
TCATCAGATTAAACGTGCAAGGGGTCTTAACCCCTTGCACACATTCCCCGCTGCTCTGTTGCGTTGCGTTATTTCATGGTTTTTGACAGTCTCTCAGCACCCCCGGCGCATCCGCTCCGGGGGTGCTGTTTTTATATGTCGGAAGTCTGAGCTATTCATACTCTATCGCTTTTTTGTTTATTGACCGCGCAGCCCGCGCAGAGTAAAATAAAGGTATGAACCATCACATACTTTTGAAAGGAGAAATAACCATGCCGACTTTTAAGGAGTTCTATTTTGATTCCACCACCGGGAAGAATACTCTGTACGCCGTTTCCTGTGTTCCTGACAGCGCTCCGCGCGGCGTCGTGCAGATAGCCCACGGCATTGCCGACCATATAGACAGATACAGGGACTTCATGCAATTTCTCGCAGATAACGGCTTTGCCGCCGTCGGCAACGACCATCTCGGTCACGGCAAGTCTATACGCGGCATCGAGGAGCAGGGCTTCTTTGCCGAGGAAAACGGCTGGGACTATGCCGTCGCGGATATGGACAAGCTGCATGATATGATGTCTGCCGAATTTCCGGGTATTCCCTACGTCATGTTCGGCCACAGCATGGGCAGCTTCCTTACGCGCACCTACGTCATCAAGCACCCCAATAAATACGACGCCGTCATTCTCAGCGGCACCGCCCATCAGGTCAAGCCCATGGTTGAGTCCGGGTACGCGCTCTCCTGTGCCGCCGCGAAGCTGTACGGAACGCACAAGTTCGGCACCACGCTCAATAACATCGCCTTCGGAGCATATAATAACGGCTTTGACGAAGTAAGGACGGAGTTTGACTGGGTCTGCGGCAATCCCGATGCCGTTGACAAATATATTGCCGACCCGTTCTGCGGCTTTGTTCCGCGCATCGGTCTGTTCAAGGATATGATGGGCGGCATAAAGTTCATCACCGATATGGATAATATCAAAAAGATGAACAAAACAAAGCCCGTCATGTTCTTCTCCGGAGACCGCGACCCTGTCGGTGAAAACGGCAAGGGTGTTCTGCGCGCATATAAGGCGTTCTGCAATGCGGGGCTTACCGATGTTTTCATGCGCCTCTACCCCGGCGGACGGCACGAAATGTTAAACGAGCGCAACAATGCCGATGTGTATAAGGACGTTCTCGACTGGCTCAACGAAAAGCTGAGTTAAATAATATAGAATAGAGCGAACCCCTTCTCTGCATTTTTCAGGAGGGGTTCGTTCTGTTATTTCTTTTTGATTTTCATACGGTAAATGAGCCACACCGCCGCACTTGCCGCCAGAACTCCCGAAAAGTCCAGCAGTACGTCTGCAACGCTTGAGCCTCTGTTTGAAAAAATCTGTATCGTCTCGTCCGTCACCGCCGCGGCAAGTCCCGCCGACAGGCTGTTGATAAAGCCCTGCGCCGAGCTCATTCCGTACAGCAGGCACAGTGCGGAAAGCTCCGCGCCGAGAAGAAAGAACTCCGCGAAGTGCGCAAGCTTTCTTATCGGGCGGTCGTCGGTTGTATCAACGTCAATGCCGACCGGCTCAAGAATATCGGCAACAAGCTCCAGAACCTGCGAGCTTCTTTTTGTTGACTCGCTCCTGCTCTGCATGGAGTTTGTCCAGATAAAGATAAGCGTGAGCGCGAGCAGCAGCAAAACGATGACTTTAAGCTTAGAAACCGTCAGCTTCATCAGTCTTTATACTCGAACATCAAGTCGTACATACTGACCGTGTCGCCGTCCTTGACGCCCATTTCCTCCATGCGCCGGTAAACCCCGGCCTCACGCAGAACGCGGTCAAAGTACATCCGGCTCTCGTAATCGGAGAAGTTGATGGTCGCCACAAGCCGCTGGAGCCACGGCCCCTCGACGAGCCACATCCCGTCAAACTCCTCGATTTTAAGCTCACCGGAGG
>CAMEHJ010000226.1 GCA_945917385.1 uncultured bacterium | reverse complement strand
GTATGCGCGAGATGGCGGAGCTTTGCCATCTCAGTCCGAGCTACTTTTCAAAGCTGTTTCTGCGTGAGGTCGGTGAGAACTTCACGGACTGGGTCAATCGCCGCAAAATCGAGTGGGCAAAGGAGATGCTGCGCGATTCAAGCAACAGCATTACGGATATCGCGTCCGGGCTTGGGTATATGGACACGAGCTATTTTATAAAGGTGTTTAAAAAGTTTGAGGGCACTACCCCGCTTGCCTACCGTCAGCGCAGACTGTAAAGCGCAGGTTCAATTCGGCTTCGCATTTCAGCGAAGCCGTTTTTCTTTTTCCATATCTTGTTTTTTGCTCTTTCCCGATTCTTTTTTGTTCTCCGTTTTTATCTATATTCAATAATTGTCCTTGCAAAACCATTAAAGGGGTTGTATTATATTTTCAGAACTTAACGTAAATTCAGTTGTTAGGAGGAATATTTTATGATTCTTGATACTTCCAAATATGTAGGCCAGTGCGAGTGCGGCCGCGACCATGAGCTGCGCACCAAGCTCGTCGTCTGCGAATACGGCGCGATCAAAAACTTCGACAAGTATATGTCCGACTGCGGGCTGAGCGGTTTCCGCACCGTCATCTACGACACCAACACCTATAACCTCCCCTCTGTCACGCACATTCCCGCCGACCAGGAGATCGTGCTGGAGGCGCAGGGTCTGCACAGTGAGAAGGGTATGATCGAGGACATGATGACGAAGTTTGTCCGCACGCCCGACTACATAGTCACCGTCGGCGGCGGCACGCTTATGGACTTTGCCAGATACAGCGCGCACAAGCTCGGCATCCCCTTTGTCGCCGTCCCCACCATCGTCTCCTCCGACGGCTTTACCGCCGACATCTGCTCCATCATTATCGACGGTCAGAAGAAATCCATCCCCATGCAGGCGGCGGACGCCGTTATCTGCGACATGGACATCGTTTCCGGCGCGCCGATGTTCCTCACCATCGCAGGTGTTCAGGATATCATGGCAAAGTGCGTATCCATTGCCGACTGGAAGATAGCCTCCCTCGTATCCGGCGAGTATTTCTGCCCGAAGGTGTGCGGCATGGCTCAGGAAGCGCTCGACATCATGACCCGCTGCGCAAACGAGCTTGCCGAGGGTAAGGCCCCCGACTTTGAGGCGATGGCATACACGCAGATGCTCTCCGGGCTCACAATGCAGATTCTCTCCAACAGCCGTGCCGCCTCCGGTGCGGAGCACCTTGTCGCCCACCTTGTCGAGATGAAGCCGCGCGGCTTTGAAAACGCCCACGGTATGCACGGCGAGTGCGTCGGTATCGGCACGCTCATGTGCGCGCAGGCTTACCATGAGCTTGCCAAAATGGAGACCGTTGAGGTCAAGCCCTATGAACCGCTCAATGAGCAGTGGGTACGCGATGTGTTCGGCCCGCTCGCGGACGGAATCTTCAAGGAGAACGAGAACGACGTTCTCAAGACCTTTGCCCCCGAAGCCATCAAGGAGCACTGGCAGGAGATACGCGACATAATCGCGCAGATCCCCACCTACGAACAGCTTGTTGAGCTGTATACTAAAATCGGCGCAAAGCACACCTTGAGCGAGCTTGGTATTGACGAGAGCGTTAAGGACGAGTTCCTTGACATCTCCTCTGCTATCCGCAACCGTCTCACTCTTGCGAGAATGACCCGGCTTATCGTCAGATAATTTTCCCTCTGCCGAAGGCACACAGATACACAGAAAAATGAGGATATGACCAATGAACTACGATAAGCTGAAGAATGTAAAGCTTTTCCTTTTTGACATGGACGGTACCTTGTACCTTGGCGACAATGTTTACGAGGGCGCCGTTGAGCTTATGGAGGATCTCCCCGCGCTCGGCAGAAAGTACATTTACCTGACCAACAACTCCTCCCGCGCGGGCGTTGACTACATCACCCGCCTGCGCCGTCTCGGTTTTCCCTGCGAGGCGGAAAACGTGTTCACCTCCGGCATGGCGACCGGGATGTACCTCAACCAGCGCCATCCGGGAGCGAAGGTCTATCTTGCCGGCACGAAGGCCTTCTACCGTGAACTTGTCAGCTACGGCATCGACCTTGTGAACGACGAAAACGGTCACACCGACGCCGACACCGTTGATGTTGTCGTGCAGGGCTTTGACACCGAGCTTGTTTACGAGAAGCTTGACAAAGCCTGCCACTTCCTCCGCCGCGGCGCAGCGTTCATCGCCGCAAACCCCGACTGGGTCTGCCCCATGCCGAACGACGAGGTTCTGCCCGACTGCGGCAGTATCTGCGCCCTGCTCACCGCGTCCTCCGGCGTCGCGCCCACCTACATCGGCAAGCCCAACCGCAACATGATCGACGTCATATCCGAAATGACCGGCATACCCAATGAGAATATCTGCGCCGTCGGTGACAGGCTGTACACAGACATTGCCGTGGCTCAGAACGCGGGCGCCGTGTCGGTGCTGGTTCTCTCCGGCGAGACGGACATCGCCATGGTCGAGGCAGCCGAGCGCAAGCCCGACTATGTTCTCGCTGATGTGCATGAGCTGCACAGGATTCTCCGCGGAGAATGCTGAGATACATTTAAATTATGAAACGGGACCGCAAAATGCGGTCCCGTTTTTTGACGCTTATCCCCGATGCCGGAAGCCTTGCGAAAGCAGCCCGAATACTTGAATACTTAATAATTTGCTGTTATAATGACACAATAACAGTAGATGATTCCGACGAGGATTTTTATATGAAACTGATTGCCGATTACTCCATGCCGATCGCGGCGGCGCTGCTGCTGGCGGTATTTTTTCTGTCGCTGCCCGATTTGAAAACCACCCCCCTGCCGGACGGTGACAAAAAACGCCGTATCCTGACGCGCGCGGATGCGCTTATCATGGCGCTGATAACGCTTGTCTACGGTGCTGTCGCCTTTTACCGTCTCGGTGATACGAAAGCGCCGCAGCGCTTTGAAAACATGGAGAACAACTACGCCGTGATAGAGCTTCCGGACGAGGATATTTACCATCTCTCGTTCT
>CAMEHJ010000225.1 GCA_945917385.1 uncultured bacterium | reverse complement strand
GATAAGCGGGTAGCGGGAGTGAACGGTGCGCTTGACGCCGCTGAAGAGCATGACGGAGGAGTTATCCGAGAACGCATTTACCGACAGCGCTGTCTGCACGATAACAAGCGGCAGGGGATTTTCGGGATTGTAGTAGTGAGTTGCGTATTTGCAGAGGTCGCAGATCGTGCCGCCGCCTATGCCGACAACGCAGTCAACGCCCTCAAAGTGAGCCTGAATCTTTGCGGCGTTTTCCGGAGTGGCGTGGACGATACTGTCAGGCTCTGATATAACGAGACGGTCAACCTCGTACTGCTCCGACAGTTTTTGGTAAAGCTTTTCCTTGATATCGTTTCCGGCAGTATCGACGATCAGGGTCGGGCCTGTGACCAGAAGCACCCTGTGCCCGCAGGTCAGTTCCCTGACCGCATCGCAGATATCGCCGGAAACGCCGTGACCGATTTTGATCGCCTTCATCCCGATATCACAGAGAAGCTCGGAATGTTCCTGGGCCGCCATGATCTCACGCAGCTCGTCAAGCCTTGTCGCATCCGCTCTCACAAGACGTGAATCAATCATTTTGCTTTTCCTCCATTTCCGATTACGCAGCGGTAACCGGAGGTAAATATCGCGGCGCCGCCATACAGCGGAGCCGTGATGGCGTTTTGAGTATTGGTTATTATCTGACCGTATCAAGTCTGCCGTAGCCGTCAAACGCGAAAAGCTGAGCTACCTCCGCGTCGCCCCTGACGGAGACGATCTCCGCAATGTAAAACGTGTGGTCGCCCGCCTTGCAGCTGTCGCTCAGGCGACATTCGAAGATAAGTCTGCTGTCCTTAACGGCGGGTGCTTTGACGTTTTCACACGAAACGGTTTCAATGCCGAGCATACTTATCTTGTCGGTATTGCGCCCGGAGCAGGCGCCGCATTTGAGCGCCGATTCACGCAGGCTTTCCCCGACAAGGCTCAATGTGAACTCGCCCGTTTCGCATATTACAGCGCCGCTGTACCCCTTGTCGGAGAGACATGCGCCGAGCATAGGGGGGTGGTTGCTGAGGTAGGTCCACCATGAGACGGCCATGAAATTCTCCTTGTCGCCGGCGCTTTTCGTGCCGAGCAGTGCGAAGGGAGACGGTGCGCTGAGACGCTGTGCCTGTCCGATAGTCAGTTTTTCCATTGATAAAGCTCCTTACAGATACTTGATAAGGTGTATATTTGCCGCGCCGTTTATTGTGCGGCGCGGCAGACAGGGATTATTTCTTTGCCATGTAGTCGGCAACCGCGATGAGATTTTCGCGGAAGCTGCCCTCTGCGACGAACTTTTTCTCGAACAGTGCCGAGCCCATCGTAAAGGTCCAGGGGCCGATGTCGAACATGGTGTCGATGCGCGCGAAGCTGTTGATGGAGCCTGCGATGCAGATCTTCGCGTCAACTGCCTTGCAGAAATCGTAGGCGAGCTTCTCACCGTCCACAACATGGCGGTATGCCAGAATGTCGAAGCCGGTAATGCCCTTTGCCATGAGATCCTTGGCGTTCTGGATGATCTCCTCGTTCGTGCCCTCAAGGATACTCGGACTGCCGGAGACCTTGCCGACGAAGGGCAGGTAGTCCATTCCGTTGTCCTTCAAAAGCTTTGCAACGGACTCATAGTAGATCGTGCCCATCAGGTAATCGAAGCCGCAGTCGATTGCGGTCTGCGCGCCGTCAAGACAGGACGCCTCGTCATAGGTGACGACCTCAAGGAAGGTGGTCTTGCCCGCAGCCTTCATCGCGCCGGCGAGCGCCTTCATCTCATCCTTGGGCAGACCGACATTTTTGAAGCCCCAGTATTTTACGGCCTCGATATCCTTGCATTCGTCAAAGACTTCATGTGCATTCTTGACCGTCACGTCATGATGCGTAAGCATGATAATAATTTCGGGTCTCATAATTAAACTACCTCCAATAAAGACATATTAATACCGTTTTTGCTCAGGAAACGGCCTATTGAAGGTGTTTTGGGTGCCATGCTCAGATAAATAATACAAAAGCGGTTTTTCAAAGTCAACCGGCATAATTCTCCCAAAGCCGTTGAACGGAGAGTATAAATCTTCAAATTCCCATTTTACGCAAAACCGGCGTCAAACTGCGCGGTTCAGGGCAATTATTTTGTCCTAAATCAACAAACCCGATGCCGGTTTTTCTATATTGGATCATGTGGAAACGGTTACCAAAAAACGACGAAATTTTCAAAAAAACACTCTGTACAAAGCGTTTAAATTAGTATAAAATAATTCCATTCTTTTTAGGTGGTGACACTGTATGAAAACCGACAGAAGGGAGCTTAACATTATAAGCCTGCTGGAGAGCCGCGGCGAAATGTCCATTAACAGCCTGAGCCAGATTCTCGGCGTATCTCTTTCTACACTGAGAAAACAGCTCGCGGTAATGCAGCAAAAGGGGCTTGTCATCCGCACCTACGGCGGGGTGATGCCGGTCAACCGCGTCCCCGACGAGACCTTTGACAGCAAGCTTTATAAGAATGTCGCGGAAAAGCGCGCCATTGCGACCGCCGCAAGAAAAGTTTTCGGCAATGCCGAATCGGTCTCGCTCGGAAGCGGTACAACGGTTTATGAGTTCAGTAATCTTCTGACCGACGTACCTCACGGCCTGGTCTACACAAACTCCATGCAGGCGGCCGACCTGCTTGCCCGCTGCGCGGGGCTTGAGGTGCACATCTGCGGCGGCGTCATACGAAGTCACACCGGCACTATCATCGGCAACGAGGCGGCTGCTTACTTCAAGCAGCTCAAGGACGTTGAGTATGCCTTCATCGGCTGCGACGCTATCGACAGCCGTGGCGAGGTGTACAGCGAGAATATGGCGGTCTCGCTTGTGGAAAAGACCATACTGATGAACGCAAAGCATAAATATATCCTCTGTGACTCCTCAAAGCTCGGCAAGACTGCCGTGGCACACATCGCAAATCTCAAGGACTGCGACGGAATCATCACCGGCAACACCCAGAGCAGCATTACAAGAAACTTTGTGTATCTCACGAACGTGATATA
>CAMEHJ010000224.1 GCA_945917385.1 uncultured bacterium | reverse complement strand
TTCCTTCAGTCTTGAACAGGGCGCGGGGCTTATAAAATGGCCGGGTCTGCTTCTTGCCGCGGTTCTTCTGGTATTCACCAACCGCGTAAAGGCGACAAAAAATCTCCACCCCATTGTGTTCATCGGCTTTTCCGCCGTCGTCGGCATTGTCGCCGGCGCCGCCGGAATACTCTGAACTATCTCGGCACATATGATATACAAGACAACACTCCCCTCCCCTGTCGGCACACTTACGCTCTCCAGCGACGGCGCGGCGCTGACGGGGCTGTGGATAGAGAATCAGAAATACTTTTTCCCAAACGGCGAGGGTGCGGCTTCTCGCCCTGAGCTTGAGATTTTTGACACTGCCCGCCTCTGGCTCGACGCCTACTTTGACGGCAAACGTCCCGACATCTCCGTGCTCCCCCTCTCGCCGCAGGGCAGCGAATTTGCAAAGCTCATATGGTCGTTCCTGTGCGATATCCCCTACGGCGAGACAACTACCTACGGCGCGCTTGCCGCGAAGGCGGCAGAAGCCATGGGACGCGCGCATATGGCGGCGCAGGCGGTGGGCGGCGCCGTGGGGCATAATCCGATTTCAATTATTATTCCCTGCCACCGCGTCCTCGGTGCAAACGGCTCTCTCACCGGCTACGCCGGCGGCTTGGAGCGCAAGCGGTTTCTGCTGAACCACGAGCACCAAACCTGAATATACAAAAACACCTCTCATCCCTGAGAGGTGTTTTCTCTTAAAATACAACGTGTATCACGCCGAGCGTTATCAGCGCGACAATTATCGCGGCACTGCACACGCCGATGAAAATAAACGGCGTCGCCTTTCTGGCCTTCATGTTGAGAAGCGCCGCGACCAGCGCCCCCGTCCACGCGCCCGTACCCGGAAGCGGGATGGCGACGAACGCAAGCAGACCGATCGGCCCGTACTTCTCCACAGTCTCGCCCTTGACGTTTGCCTTGTTCTCAAGCTTTGTAATGAACGAGTCAAGCATCGGCATATGCCTGCGCATCCATTTGAAAACACGGCTGATATATATAATTATGAACGGTACCGGCACCATATTGCCGAGAATCGCCGTGACCATTGCAACCGGCAAATCAAGCCCCAGCGCCATTCCGTACGGAAGCCCCACACGAAGCTCCCCCACCGGGAGCATCGACATAAAGAAGGTCGCTATAATTTTTCCCGACAACGTGCCGGTAAGCCAATCTATCATCCGAGTTTTCGTCTTTCTGTCAGTTTAATTTGCCTTGGTATTGTAGCACATGGAAGTATTTTGTGCAACAAAATTTAACAATTCTTATAATTTTATGAATTGAGCAGTGCCGCCGCGGCCGCGCCGGGAAGAGTAGTCTCCTCCCCCACTCTGAGTTCAAAGCGCATATCCATGCTCTCGCCGTACTCGGCAAGGAAAGATTCAAGCGCCTCGCGGTAGACACGGCACTTCTGCACGAGCGAACCCTCCGCGCAGACGCATATGGGCTTTTCCCGCCCCGCGCCGCTGAGCGTTCCGAGTGCGAGCAGATTTGCGCACATACACTTGGCGGAGCGCATAAGCACCGCCCTCGCCACGGTCTGCACGAAGTCCGCATCCTCTTCGCAGCCGCTCACGCAGTCAAGTCTTTCGCCGTTGACCCATGCGTCCACGAACGAAGTGTCTATCTTATCGAGCGCCATGATTTTCTCCGCACTTTCCTTGGAGACTATGCCGCTCGCGGCGGCGTCTTTCAGAAGCAATCTGCTCACCTCTCCGAGATATACGCCCGCCGTCAGCTTCTCGAACTGCTTGGAGCCGGGGTTATTGCTCTCGCTGTCAAGCCTCTCGTCGAGGTCTCCGCCGCGAAGTCCGTTATAAAGGCCGGATTCGGCGTTGACTATCATACCCTTCGCGCTGTCGATATTCAGCTTCTTGATATCGCGCGTCGGGAGCGAAACGCAGGTATTCGTCCCCGTGCCGCTGACCTGCCCTATAAAGCCGCTGTAAGCGTCCTTATCCAGAACCGACGCGCCGCCAAGCAGAACCGCGACGGTGTCGTTGAGTATGACGACGCGCTTTCCGAAAATGTTTCTGCGTTCAAGCTCCGCAAGAAGGGACGCGCCGATAAGCTGCCCCTCGGAGCCTGTAACGACGACCTCCTTGTCAATGCGGTACACGCGCCCGTCCATATCGGGGGTGATATCCGCCGAGTAGGAGAAGCAGAAGCCGATGCTGTCCGCCCTGTCCATAAGCGGCTCTATCCTGTCGGCAACGAAGCTTATAAACTCCTCCCATGTGCAGGGCTTGCCGATGCCGGGCATCTTCACCTTCTGAAGCTCGCTGACCTCATAGCCGTTTTCCGTAAACGACACAAGTGCACTGCGGAAATTGGTGCCGCCTGCGTCGATCACCGCGGCGGAGACCCCCTTCGGCACAGCGCCGTCGTTGCTGAGATATGTAGGAATCATAAGCATTGAGCGCACATTCCCGTCAAGCCCCGCTCTCATATGCCCGACCATATCTTCGCATACCGCTTTGACGTCCATTTTTTCCGGCTCGATACCGTGCCGCGCAAGAAACTCAACTGCTTTTTTACTCATACTGCCCTTTTCCCCCGTATTGCAGAGCGGTCAGCACAATGCCGCCGCTCTGCCGTGTTTCTTTATTATTCCGCCTTTACGTCGTTTTTGACGCTCTCGATAAGTCCGCTCGCAAGGCCGGCGACGCCCTGAATCTCGCTGGGAATGATGATCTTGGTGGCCTTGCCGTTGGCCGCGGCGGTGAATGCCTCCATCGCCTTGAGCTTGATGACCGCGTCGGAGGGGCAGGACTCGTTAATGAGTCTGATGCCTTCCGCGGTAGCGGTCTGCACCTTGAGAATGGCCTCGGCTTCGCCTTCCGCCTCAAGGATCTGCTGCTGCTTCTTCGCGTCCGCGCGGAGGATGGCGGATTCCTTTTCGCCCTCGGCTTCGAGAATGGCGGCTCTCTTTTCACCCTCTGCGCGCAGAATCGCCTCGCGGCGTTCGCGCTCGGCCTTCATCTGCTTCTCCATCGCGTTCTGGATCTCCTTGG
>CAMEHJ010000223.1 GCA_945917385.1 uncultured bacterium | reverse complement strand
AGCTCTCCCAGATATCGACCATCTGCTCGCTCGTCATAACGGTGCCGCGCTTGGGCAGATGGTAGCAGCGGTCCTTCTCGTCATACCAGTCGGAAACCGCGCCGTCAATGGCTATTTTGAAATCCTCGCCGGGGACATAGCCCGCCTTTTCGATTGCCGCGACGAGCGCCTTCAGCGCGTCCTCGTCGCTGTCGAGATTCGGGGCGTAGCCGCCCTCGTCCCCTACGCCGGAGGCGGGAACCACCTTCTTGAGCGCATGGAATACCTCCGCGCACATTCTCAGCGCTTCCTTGAAGCTCTCCGCGCCGACGGGCATTATCATAAACTCCTGAATATCGACGTTCGAGCCGGTGGCGTGCGCGCCGCCGTTCAATACATTCATCATCGGCACGGGCAGGGTCTTGGCGTTCACGCCGCCGATGTAGTTATAAAGGCTGTTCCCGGTGGCGATGGCGGCGGCCTTCGCGCAGGCGAGCGAGACACCGAGAATGGCGTTTGCGCCGAGACGGGTCTTGTTCGGCGTGCCGTCTATCTCGATAAGCATTTTGTCGATGGAGGTCTGGTCGAGCACGTTCAGCCCCAAAAGCGCCTCTGCAAGCTCACCGTTGACATTCTCGACCGCCATCTGTACACCCTTGCCGCCGTAGCGCTCCATGTCGCCGTCGCGCAGCTCGCAGGCCTCATACATACCGGTGGACGCGCCGGAGGGCACAGCCGCGCGGCCTATCGTACCGTCGTCAAGCGTCACCTCTACCTCTACCGTGGGATTGCCGCGTGAGTCGAGAATCTCGCGCGCCATAACGTCAACTATCTCAAAATACTGCTTCATAGGTACAGCTCCTTTTTCCTTTATATTTGAATTATAACCCATTCTCCGAAAAAAATAAAGGACTTTATACAGCCCTTGTATGAGCAAAAAGGAACGGCAGATCGTTTTTTGCTGTGCCCCACTCATCAGAGAGAAGCAGCGAAAAGTCTCCTTTAACAGCCTTGCCTCTCCGGGAGAGCTGTCAGCGAAGCTGGCTGAGATAGAACGGTTTCCTGTTTGTACGAAAATCCGCCCGTAAAAACCGATGACGGCACAGCCTGTCGGACTACATATCCGGCAGGGCGTTCTCATATACATTAACCACGAGAAAATAGGGAGTGGTTAATGTGTACACGAACATTGAACAGCGCGCTTGCGATCTGGCCGTTTATATAATCGAGAATCAGTCCACCGTCCGCTCTGCGGCAGCACGGTTCGGCGTGTCAAAATCCACCGTACATAAAGACCTAACGGAGCGGCTGCCGCGCATTAACGCCGCGCTTTACAAGCAGGTGCGGCACCTGCTCGACGTGAACAAAGCGGAGAGACACATTCGCGGCGGCCTTGCGACAAGAGAAAAATACAGGAAAAAATAAGAAATGATAGCCATCCGATTTTCGGATGGCTATCAGCATTATTCGTCCCGGCGCTCTGCGCGGCGAAGCTTATGACGCTCGCGGCTGAGGTTTATCGCGTCCATCGCAAGTCCCGCATCGCGGAAGAAATCGTCCGAAAGCTCCGCTCTCGCAGGGCACAGACCGCGCTTGTAATTGTCTATCACGGCGCCGTAGCGCGCATAGGCGTTCATAACGCTCTCCTCCCACGACATATACAGATCGCGCTGCGCCCTCTCCCCTACCTGCTTCATGCGCTCGCTCTCTGCGCAGAGCGCTTTCAGCGCCGCTGCCATGGACTCGGCGTTCTCGTCGATGAGGATGCCGTTCACGCCGTCGGTGCAGTCCTCCGCGGCGCAGCTTCCGCGCACAAGCACACTGCCGAGCGCACAGGCCGCCGCCTCGCGGACGACAAGACCGTTAGTGTCAAAGGTGGAGGGGAAAAGGAACATATCCGCGCGGCAGTACCATGCGCGAATCCGCTCCCTGTCGCTGACGGGCGGGCAGAAAAACACCTTTGCGCCCAGATTCAGCTCCGCCGTGTAAGCCTCGATCTCGTCCTTGTCCGTGCCGCCGCCGACGAACACCATGCGAAAATCCGTGCCCTCATTATCGAGAAGCTTCAGCGCGTCGAGCGTTATGCGTATGCCCTTATACCACATCATGCGCCCGACATACAAAAACACCGGCACGCCGTGCGGCAAATCGAAGCCCTGCGTCACCTGCTCGATAAGCTCGTCGGATACTCTGCCGCGCGGCAGGTCAACGCCGTTCGGCATGACGATATATTTTCCCTCGTAGCCGAGCTTGCGCAGATTCTCCCCTGCGCCTCGGCTCACGGTCCAGACCTCGTTGCAGGCGGCAATGTTCTGCGCGAGGATGTGCATTGCCTTGCCCTGAAGGAGCTTTGAGTTGATGGCGTTGGCAATGTCGATGTCGAACTTTGTATGGTAGGTGAAAACCACCGGCACATCCAGCCGCGACCTGAGCATACGCGCGAGCATCGTGGAGCTTATCGGGCAATGGCTGTGGATTATGTCGGGGCGCGCCTCGCGGAGCTTGCGCTGCACCTCAGGCGAGAAGGGAAGCCCCGCCATATAGCCGAGCTGCTTTGTCATATCAATGCTCGGATAGCGCAGAACGGGATAGGGATATACGCTGTCATCCGCCTCAGGGTGATCCGGCGTGACGACAATGGCGCGGCCAAGCCTGTCGTTTATGACGGAGGCATAGTTTTTAACGGCGTTTGCAACACCATCTATCTCAGGCGGGAAGGAGTCGTTCATCAGGCAGACGGTCAGTTTGCCGTCCGCATCCTCCCGCGCGGGATGGGCGACGCTCACGATATCGGCAGGCTCAAAGCGGTATTTCTGCTTCGCGTCTGGGTACTTCACACTGTCGACCTCACCGAGAAACATATCGAGCGGGCGTACCCACAGACTGCCGTCGCCGTACAGCTTGCGGTAGACGGCATATTTTTCGCCGGTTTCGGAGTGGCTTGCGATGTCTTCGAGCAGGTAGTAGTCGCCCTTGAAGTGGCGGTAAACGTGTTTGAGTTTAGGTTCCTGCATGGTTGTCTCTCCATCGTAATTTTATAATTCAATTATAAACGGCAGAATGGATTTTTCCACATTAAT